>JAYWDP010000522.1:0-2946 GCA_043779775.1 Cyclobacteriaceae bacterium | reverse complement strand
GGCTTCCTTGGATGATGCGCTTTATGGTAATGCTGTGAGTGGTTATCTGATAAACTATTATATACGCATCTTCAAAAACAGCACAATGAAAACCTCTTTTGGAAAAGGCAGGAAATTTGCAAACCGTATTTCGCTCGGGCATTTTCTTCAAGGTTTTTATGTATTCAATAATCCGGTTAGTATAAGAGATGGCTGTAAACGGATATCCCTTTTCGGAAATGTATTGTTCTATCTTATCAATGTCGTGAAGAGCCTGTCGGTTATACCGTATTGGTTTTATTTGCTCCATGAGGATTTTAAATGAGTCAGATACGCCTCGGCCTCCGGTTCATTCAACAAATCATTGTCTGCCTCCATGCTGGCTGCTAGTTGTTCAAGTTCATTCGCAGAAAGTGGAGGCCCAATCAACCCGATCTCAGGAAAATTTTTCGAATCTGGCTGGGTAAGAAATGCCTGGATCATGACAGAAAGGGCTTTCTTTTCAACATCCGAGAGTTGTTCGATACGTTGTTCTATTTCAGGTGGCAGAGGTAGTGAGATCATGTTTTCTCTATTTACTTCAAAGATAATAAATATTGCCTTTTTACTTTAGCTTGTCATCTGCTCACATTATCTCTCCGCTCAAACTCAGCAAAAGCAAGCCACAACTTCTGGTGGAGGTTCAACAACAGGATCGGCTACTAATTCAACCAGAAAATTATTTTCGGTTGTTGGTCAGGCCGTGGCTGTGCAAGCCGTTAATACTCCTGCCTCTTTTAAGAATGGTCAATCTGGTTTTATGCAGGTAATAGATTTAGTTATCAATTCTTCAACACTTGCTACAGAACCAACGGCCCAACATTTTGATGCCTCTGCCGATTGCTTTACCATTTCCTTCGTTTTGTTGGGTATTTGGGATTAAAAAATAGTGGGTAATACCCGTTAATTCGATTAAGATATTCACAACCAGGTTAAATACTACTTTCTAAGTATTGATTCCTATTGGCATTGTGAATACATTTAGTATGGATTTCGTGGGCATAGTAAACATTGTTTTTTATGAGAATGCGCCTGATCTTACTCGTACTGTTCTTAACTGGTTTATGTTTTTGCAGCCTTGCACAAAACCTGACCAACCTCTCGGCCTCGCAACAAGGCAACGAAGTGGTAGTGAAATACCAACTCGATGGCGAAAAAGGAAAGGCTTATACCGTATCCCTTTATGCCTCCAACAACAACTTTACAACTCCGCTTCAACTAGTGGAGGGTGATGTTGCTCCTAAACGTGTTCTCTCGGGTTCCAACAAAACAATCAAGTGGCGTGTGTTTGATGAATTAAAAACTTTTGATGGTGATATTTCTTTTGAGATCAGAGCAGTGCCCGCTGCGCCACTTTTTTCTAAGATCATGGCATCTGCCGAAAAAGTTAAACGGGGGAAAGATATTACCATAACCTGGTCAGGGGGATTGCCCAAAGAACAAGTGGTGGTGGAATTCATAAAAAATGATAAGCAGGTACCTGCGGACACACTTACTAACAGTGGAAGTTTACTTTATAGCGTGCCTACGAAAATGAAAACAGGAATGTATAAAATTCAACTCAGTCAAGCTAATGAATTGATAGGTGGAGGAAATTTTACAGTGAAGCCAAAATATTCCTTATGGATAAAGGCAGCACCTTTCGTGCTTGCAGGAGTGATCTATGTATTATGGCCTGACCCAGTTGAGCCTGAATTTCCTTTACCACCAACTTTGAATGGTAATTGATCAACGATAGTATTCGCATTTTTAAAAAATTAGATAGGGAATAAAAATTAAGCATATGAAACGAGTTATCATCTCTATTGCAGCCGTACTGTTTTTATCAACAGGGTTTGCTCAAATTCCGGGAACACTTTCTTACCAGGGAATTTTGGTAACAGGTGCCGGGGCTCCGGTTACGGACGGTGCCCATACGGTTAGCTTTAAATTTTATACCGTTGCAGCGGGAGGTACAGCAGTCTTCACACGTGGGCCCTTTACGGTAGTTACCTATAAGGGAATGTTTACATTTGTTTTAGGCACAACTACACCTACGGGTAACGATCCACTGCCCGTGTTGGCAACGGATCCGAACTACATTGGTGGCTCACAATATTATGTTGAGTTGTTTGCAGACAATGAGCGTGAGTCCGTGGACCTCGTCGAGCCGGCGGGCCAGGCCGAAGTCGCTGATCTTAGGAGTGCTATCTTCGAGCGAAGTCCCCGGCGGGTTGGCCAGGAGGATGTTGCCGGGCTTGATATCGCGGTGGATGACCCCCGCCTCGTGAGCCGCATGGATGGCCCGCGCCAGGGTGCGGACGAACGCCGCCGACGTGCGGGCACCTTGGGGCGATCCGCCGAGTCGCTGCGCCAGATTGCCGCCCTCGGCGTACTCCATCACGAAATAGGGCCCGGTCGGCCCGCTGCCGATCTCGTGGACCTGGACGATGTTCGGGTGCTGGAGGCGGGCGATCGACTCGGCCTCGGCGCGGAATCGCGCGATGATATCCGGGTAGAGGCTGGCTGCGGCGTGGATCGTCTTGAGAGCGACCATTCGCCCCAGAGCGTCTTGCCGGGCCTTATAGACGATGCCCATTCCCCCTCGGCCGATCTCTTCAAGGACCGTGTAACCCGGCACGGTAGGGAGAACGATTTCAATTTGTGTGGGGGTAACGTGTTCCAAGACTCGCGACAGGGTGTCGTCCGGATTCGGAGACGCGATCGGCTCCGCCTTCCCGGCGAATCGGGGCAGGCCCACCAGGACCGTTGCGACCGAGCTGTTCGCCTCGAGGGCCGGCCGACCACAGTCTGGGCAGTGAGCGACCAGCGAAGCCGACCTCTCGGCCACTTGCCAACTGTGCCCCTGTGAACACGTCCGGTACTCGGACATGAGTTCGACACCTCGTCAGGAATGCTGCATCCTGAGAGACTATACTATACTTCGGC
>JAYWDP010000521.1:0-8486 GCA_043779775.1 Cyclobacteriaceae bacterium | reverse complement strand
GGTATGTGAGGCATGTTTTGAAAGGTTATTGATCAAATTATAAATAAGGTACGGATGAGAAAAGAGATTCCAATATAGAATGTAAAATGTTACAATCTCCAAGTGATTTTTCCGGTAACTTTCATTATTAAATCAACGATCAGGTGCCTGACAAGAATCGGTATTTCATTGGCATCGTGCCGCCTCCACCGATAATTGATGAGGTCCTGGAGCTCAAGCACTTTTTCAAAGATCACTTCCAAACAAAAGCTTCTCTCAATTCTCCTCCTCATATTACCCTCCACATGCCCTTTGATTGGAGATCGGATAAAGAAAATGTGCTGATCGAATCACTTATACAATTTTCCTCTACCCTTTATTCCGTCCCGGTGGTATTGAAAAACTTTGGCTGTTTCCCTCCCCAGGTTATTTTTATTCAGGTAATCCCATCAGAAGAACTTAACCGGCTGCAATCCTCCTTACGTCAATTTTGCAAAAAAGAACTGGGGCTATTCAATGCTGATTACAAAGATCTCCCTTTCCATCCTCACCTTACGGTGGCTTTTCGCGATTTGAAAAAACCCATGTTCATTAAGGCGTGGGGGGAATTCAAGGATAAACCATTTGATGCCAGTTTTTCAGTTGACCGGATATGCTTATTGAAACACGATGGGGAAAGATGGAATTTGTTTCAGGAATTTATCTAAAAATTCAGACCTGAAATACATTTTTATTCCATGGTCACAAAGAGCACAATGAAAACAAAGATCACGAAGATTCTTCTTAATGGACTTTGTGTCCCTGAATTTGATGAGGATTAATCAGGTTGCAGCAATACTTTTAAGCAATGATCCTTTTTGTAGGCAAAAATATCATAGCCATAAGCGCCTTCCGAAAGTTTCATTCTGTGCGAAAATATAGACGTGATGTCATATTTCTTTTTAAGGACCATCGGCACCAATTTATCCATCATGTGCCGGGCGGGGCATCGCCCGATTTTATAGGTTAAATTTTTATTATAGGCCTCCACCGGAGAGAAGGCCAAATGTTCATCATTGCAGACTCCCACAGAAGAAATAATTCCACCAGGCCGCACGAGTTCCACCGCCAACCTCAGTGCGGAATGATTTCCAACAGCCTCCATCACCGCATCGGCGCCGCGGCCTTCTGTCGCGTCATGAATTATTTCCAAAGCAGGAGAAGTCTTGATGTTGACCGGTTCGGCACCAAATTGCTTCGCCATGGCCAACCGTTCCGGAATGGCATCAAGGGCGAATATTCTTTTCGCGCCGGCTTCCCATGCACCGATCACCGCCATTAATCCCACCGGACCGCAACCAATGACAGCCACCACATCCTTGTCCTTTATCTCCGCTTGCTGAGCACAGAAATATCCTGTTGACAATACATCACCCAGCAATAGGCCTTCTTCCACAGAAATTCCATCGGGTATTTTCATGAGGGAATAATCGGCCAACGGCACACGGACGTATTCTGCCTGGCCTCCCTGAAGTCCTTTACTTTTTTCAACCCAACCATACAATTGACTTTTTACACAGCGACTGGTGAGGCCCCTCCGGCAATAAAAACATTCACCACAGTTGGTAGTAAATGGGCTCATCACCGTTTCACCTTTGCCGAAAATTTTCACCTCCTTCCCAACCTCCACGATCTCCCCCGCAAATTCATGTCCCATCACGGTGCCTGCATCAATTCCTTTTTCATGGTCGTGAAAGACATGCAAGTCGGATCCGCAAATGGCACAGGCTTTAACTTTTATAATAACATCGGTCGGTGAGAGGATTTTTGGATCTTCTACAGACTCATAGTGTATTTGATGTTTGCCCCGAATGGTAAGTGCTTTCATTACGGCCGTGGGATCCGTTTACTTGGAATTGGGAAAGAGAGTAGCTTTTCCCCGCATCGCTGAAGCCAGGTTAGGAGTCAGATCACTGAACAAACTGTTTAATTCCAGTTCCACTTTCCCCACAATTATCGAAAAGTCTTCTATCCGTTCAACGAAGTCCAGGTGATTGACATCAATGATCAATAGTTTTCCCTGGTTGTACTGACTTATCCACTGTTCGTAGTGCTCATTCAAGGTCCGCAGATATTCCAGTTTGATGTTGTATTCAAAATCGCGGTTTCGTTTTTGGATTTGCTGAACCAGTTTCGGGATGTCTGCCCGGAGGTAGATTAATAAATCCGGTGGCTCCACAAAGTGAATCATCGAGTTGAAAATATCGAGGTAGCTTTGGTAGTCACGGTCGGTGATATTGCCGCTCTTGTGCAGGTTGGCGGCAAAGATGTGGGCGTCCTCATAAATCGTGCGGTCCTGGATGATAGTTTTGGTGCTGTTGCGAATCTGGTGGACCTGGTTAAAGCGGCTATTTAAAAAATAAATCTGTAGATGAAACGCCCAGCGCGTCATATCAGAATAGAAGTCTTTGAGATAGGGATTGTGGTCTACCGATTCGTAGAGTGGTGTCCAGTTATAGTGTTTGGACAGCTTTTCCGCCAGCGTGGTCTTGCCTGAGCCGATATTCCCTGAGATTGCAATATGTTTAAGGTCATTCATAGCTTCAGTGGTTAAATTTAAGAATTTCAACACAACTTGATTTATGGGGAAGCGTTCATTTGCATATCCTTGAAAAATAAACAAGAATCTCATTAAATTCTGATCTTCGCACCATGAGAATTGTCCTTGCCTTTGTGTTCTGTTGGCTCTTGATGATTGGTTGTTCCGATGAAAAAGAAGAAAAGTGCGATTTTATTCCTGAGACCGCCTCCATAAAAATTGATCTGAAATTTGAATCCCTGGAGGACTCCCTTTTGACTTTTGTCAATAAAGCACAACTGGTTCATTTTCTATCAGAGCACACCGCGATACGGGACGTGTTTTTCGGACGCTCGGCCTACCCCAATGATTCGGTTTTTATCAACGAGCTCTACAATCGATTCTCCAATCCGAACCTGGATACACTATTGATGGAAACGCATAGCGTCTTTGGAAATGGCGATGAGCTTAAAAAGGAGTTTGAAAAAGCTTATGCCAATCTGAAATATTATTATCCCGATTTTATTCCTCCGAAGATTCAAACAGTAATCACCGGCCTGGAAAGTGATTTATTCGTTAGTGATACCCTTGTGATTATCGGGCTAGATTATTTCCTTGGCGATGGCGCCAAATACCGGCCCAACATGTATGAGTATATGCTGCGCCGCTATAATAAAAGTTTTATAGTTCCATCCGTTTTTCTGCTGACCGGCATTAACAGCCACTTTAATAAAATCAATCCTGCAGACAAGACGGTGTTGGCGGATATTATCGCCTATGGCAAGGCTTTTTATTTCGCCAAGCACATGCTTCCCTGTACGCCCGACAGTGTTCTCATGGGATATACCAAAAAAGAAATTGAAGGATCAGGCGAATACGAAAATTTGATCTGGTCACGGCT
Source organism: Cyclobacteriaceae bacterium (assembly GCA_043779775.1). GTDB lineage: Bacteria > Bacteroidota > Bacteroidia > Cytophagales > Cyclobacteriaceae > ELB16-189. The sequence continues at coordinate 5,049 of JAYWDP010000521.1, read as the reverse complement.
GGTGGAAGACCAGGTACTGTTTGCCACGAATCATTTGGTAAAACAAAAATATATTTCTGAACGACCCAAGACCGTAGAAGTGGGCGAACAATGCCCGGGTCGCATTGGCACCTGGGTGGGGTGGCAAATCGTGAAGAAGTATATGGCATCCCATACCAACATCTCTTTGCCACAACTAATGCAAATGCAAAACGCTCCACAACTCTTTAATGATTCTGGATATAAACCGCAGGTAGTGAAAGTGCCTGGGAAGGAAAAAGTGTAAGCTATCGCAGGAATTCTTTAGGCGGTATATCAATGTCGTTTAGCTAATGAGAAGTTAAATATATTTCATTCAAAGTGTCTCATTAAGGGCCTAATTTGTTAATAACCCAAGTTAGGCCGTCGCCGAAGGCAACCCTTTGCGATCTTGGTCTTCATTGAGTTTTTTTCGGCAAATTTTCACGCCAAGGCGCAAAGTCGCAATGCCTTAACTAAAACCAGTTATCGGTGGAGCTTCGCGCCCGCCGGACGGGCCGGTAAGTCGCAAAGCTTCCTCAGCGGGGTTTACGTTGGCTAAAGCTTTGCGTCATTGCGTCTTTGCGTGAAATGCATTCAACTTTGTTAATTAAACATCATTGGGCGGTATATATAAAATGATTCTCTAAATTACCTCAAAAGACCATTCATGCGTGCTCCGATTTTCATCAAACTTTCATTGATGATGTTGCTCCAGTATTTTATCTGGGGAGCCTGGTATGTCACGATGGGCACCTACATGTCAGAGTTTTTGCAGTCGAGTGGCATACAAATAGGTGCGGCGTACAGTGCACTGGCTATCGCCACCATGATCTCTCCCTTTTTTATCGGATTGGTTGCCGACCGCTTTTTTGCAGCTCAGAAGATCATGGGCGTATTGCATTTGGCTGGCGCCAGCTTGCTCTACCTTGCGACTACGATCAGTTCCACCAATGCTTTCTATTGGGTGATTTTGGTTTACTCCCTACTTTACATGCCCACCATTGCGTTAAGCAACAGCATCGCATTTCATCAAATGACCGATCCCGGAAAACAATTTCCATGGATCAGGGTATTCGGCACCCTGGGTTGGATCCTTGCCGGATTGATGATTGGATTCCTCGACATTGAAAAGACATCCTCGACATTCTACATGGCGGCCTTCGTATCTGCGGCCCTTGGCCTGGTGAGTTTCATCCTTCCCAACACTCCTCCCAAAGGACAAAAAGCGGATAGCTCTGCCTCCAAAGCATTGGGAACGGACGCCTTCGTACTATTTAAAGACAAACCCTACCTCATCTTTTTTATTGCTGCTATTCTCGTGTGCATACCTCTTTCCTTTTATTATGGCTTTGCAAACTTCTTTCTCAACGATCTGGGAATGGAAAGTGCAGCGAGCAAGATGATCCTGGGACAAGTGTCGGAAGCAATTTTTATTCTGGCAATTCCTTTTTTGTTTAACAGCATTGGCGTAAAAAAAATGCTGCTCCTGGGCATGACCGCGTGGATACTCCGGTACGTCTGCTTTGCTTTTGGCAATCTGGATGCGAACCTCTGGATGCTGTATACGGGCATCTTGCTGCACGGCATCTGCTATGATTTCTTTTTTGTAACGGGCTACATGTACACCGAAAAGAAAGCAGGAGAAAAAATAAAAAATGCAGCCCAAGGACTTTTTACATTCGCTACCTATGGCCTGGGCATGTTCATCGGCACCTGGTTCTCCGGGTTCACTGCGGATTACTATACACAGAATGGTATCCACCAATGGAAAGAAATCTGGTTTGTACCCGCCTATATTGCTCTGGCCGTAATTGTCGATTTTATTTTATTCTTTAAAGAGAAGAAAGAAATTCAAACAACTTAAAATAGTTGCGCGTTGATGAACACGAACAACCACCAACGAACAACGAACAACCATTATGAACATCGCCATGCTTGGTTCCGGCTTTATCGGAAGGTTTTACACAGATTCTCTTCAGGGCTACCGCAGTAAGGACAAGGTTGTCAGTATTTATTCACGTAAGTCTGAAAGCGCAAAAAAATTTGCCGCGGATTACAAGGTGCCGCATTTTACCACCACGATGGAAGAAGCCATCAATCGTCCCGAAGTAGACGTGGTATGCGTCTCCCTTCCGAATAACCTCCACGAAAAGGCGGTCATGCTCTGTTGCAAACATAAAAAAGGTGTGATCTGCACCAAGCCACTCGGTCGCAATGCCGCCGAAGCAAAGCGCATGCTGGAGGCCGTTGAGAAAGTGGAGATTTTTAACGGCTACCTCGAGGACCTCGTCTACACACCCAAGTTTATCAAAGCATTTGAAAGTGTAAAGAACGGCGCGCTGGGACGGATACTCTGGGCCAAGTCGCGCGAAACACACCCAGGCCCCCACAGCGATTGGTTCTGGGATATTGAGCAAGCGGGAGGCGGTGCTATCCTGGATCTGGGCTGCCATTGTGTAGAGATTGCACGCACTTACATTGGCAAAGACATCCGACCCATAGAAGTGATGTGCTGGGCCGACACCCAGGTGAAGCCCATTGAAGCAGAAGACCATGCCATCGGTCTTGTCAAATATGAAAATGGCGCCATCGGACAATTTGAGGTGAGTTGGACTTTCCGTGGTGGTCTTGACTTACGTGATGAAGTCATGGGCACGGAGGGAACGATTTGGATCAATGGATTTTTACGCACTGGTTTTGATATGTTCACCACCGGCAAAGGAGCCAGTTATGTTGCAGAGAAGGCTGAAAGCAATACCGGCTGGATTTTCCCTGTGGGGGATGAATTGAACGAATTGGGGTACAACCACATGTTCATGGATATGTTCAACGCCATGGAAACTAAAACGGCGCCCCGTGAAACTTTTTATGACGGCTACGTGGTGAATGCCATACTGGATGCGGCCTATAAATCCGCGAAATCAAAATTATGGGAACCGGTCAAACTGGATATCTGGCGTGGGCGCGAGGGTGTGACAAAAGACAGTCATCTGGAATCCTATGATGCCGACCATTATCTGGTGAAAGAAGAAATGACACATTACGGTGCGAAGAAAATAATTTTGAAAAATAAGAAGACGGGGAAGATTGTGGAGCGGGTGGAGACGTGAGCGGTAATCGGTAGCCGGTATTCAGTATTCAGTGCTAGTCAAAAATTTCTCACCCTCTCAATTGTGTTAATGTATTGAAAAACCACACAGGGTAAACTGACTTTGTCTAATAAATAATTAGATTATTTTTTTAACGACAGATATCCTGTCTGCGTTTTTCTTCCCAAAGTGAATTCTATTTTGTAAAAATAGGTTCCGGTGGGAAGTTCGCTCCCATTTTTATTCAGTCCAGTAAAAACCCGATTGACGTTGTCATAATTAGTGGTTTCAAAAACCACATCACCCCAACGATTAAAAAGGGTAACATGGTTATTCTTTGTTTCCGGTAACTGTTCTATGTATTGAATGATCAATGTATCATTCTGTCCGTTGCCATTGGGTGAGATTCCACTGTAAATTTTAATATCAGGAATGTTACAATAGTCTGCCAATGCCGGTGTCCTCAAACTTTCACAAAGACCGTTATTGATTGCTGCGTAATAGGTGGCGGCGGCGTTGATGACCGGAGTAACAAAAATGTTGTTGATCTCATTTACAATGGCCGAACCGCCGGTTGGCGTGGTGTACCACCGGTATTGTCCGTTTGAACCGCCTGAAGCGGTCAAGGTTAATGCTGCCGGAACACAGGTACTGGCACCCGTGGTGAGCGGAGCCGCCGGAGTGACGCCAATACTTGCTGTTACCGAAGTTCGAAGACTTTCACAGACTCCGAGTCCATCAATGATGTTTATATAAAATGTTTGCGTGGAGCTGAGGTTAGGTGTGTAGACCGGCCCGCTTGTCAAAACAACACCTCCAGTTGCGACATCGAACCAATTATAGGTTGCGGGGGCAGCCCCGGCTCCGGTGGCTGTGAGGGTTATAGTTCCATTATCGCAACGGCTCGCATTACTTGAAGTAGGCGGGGAGATATTACAGATTACCGAGGGCGTAGTAAACACTTTCACCACTTCACTGCTTCGTTGGCCGGCAGCATTGATGGCCGTGAGATGAATTTCATAGGAAGTGCTGGGCAAAAGTCCTACCAGGATCGCGCGGGGGGTTGTGAAAGACAAGTCAATATCCTCTGCCTTGGCGATGGGCTGCAATGCCACGACAAGGTGTTTCACAAAATGTCCCAGGTCGGCACGAACAGAGGATTTCACGATAAGTGAAAATAGGAAAGATTGGAGTTGGTCGCAATGAATAGGGTCAGTCATCCCTGAAAAAAGGGGTCATATTTATGTGAAATACCTTCGACCCAAGTCAAGGGCAAAACTGATGACCAGAACCAGGTTATCCTTCTCGTTTTTCATAGGTTAGTAACCTTTGATTAGTAACTTTTAGTTACTTACATTTAGCTTGATAAACATACCTCCATGGAAAACCGCCTTAAAAATCCGTTTCCCGTCAACGGTTATCAGGGGCCGGGGTGGTTTTGCAACCGTAAAAGTGAAACCCAAACGATCATGAATGCCCTCACCAACGGAAGAAATATCACACTTCATTCTCTCCGAAGAATGGGCAAGACCGATCTGATCCATCACCTCTTTTACCTTCTGGGTAAAAAAGGATTCATTACGATTTACGTGGATGTTTATGCTACGGAGAATCTGAAGCATTTTACTGAAAACTTTGCCACGGCTATGGCCAGGGCCTACCCGGAAGGAAATACGATTGGGAAAACCTTGTGGAGTTTTATCAAATCCCTTCGACCGGTAATCTCTTATGACGACTTTTCACAAAAACCGGAAATTACGTTTGCTCTTTCGCAGGAAGAAAACAAGCACCAAACCATCCAACAGTTGCTTTCCATATTGGAGAAACTGCCAAAACCAGTCATCATTGCATTCGATGAATTCCAGCAAATCACTTATTACCCTGAGAAAAGACTGGAAGCCTGGTTACGATCGAATATTCAATCTTTAAAAAACATTAATTTCATTTTTTCCGGAAGTCA
>JAYWDP010000520.1:0-2961 GCA_043779775.1 Cyclobacteriaceae bacterium | reverse complement strand
GCCACCGAAGGTTAAGGAGCTCGCTGATCCTAAGTCCTGAAGAATACAATAACATCAGCATGCATCGATGCTTGGGATTTTGCGTTACTTCGATCAACGCCTTCACTTCCTCCTGGCTAAGTACCCGAGGTAGCTTCTCTTCCTTCCTGGGGCGCTCCACATAATACACTTTCCGCTCACCGTGAAGTACTTTTTCAAGATAAAACTTTATAGCATTGATGGCTGTATTTTGGGTAGAAATGGAAATCTTCTTCACACTGGCCAGATACAATTGGTAGTCGTCGATCAGAACTTTAGTAATGTCGGCAGAAGTCCTGGGGTGGATCCATCCAAGAAATTTCCGCATCTGTGATTCGTACGTCTTCACTGTCGCTTCGCTGTAGCGCACCCGGACCAGGGTTTCATGATAACCCTCTGGCAATGGAAACTGAATGATCTTAACCTCGCCTTCAGAATGTACCCCGTCATGCTTAAAATCTGCTGAGATACCGACTGTCTGGCATTCAGAAATTTTTCGACTAAGCTCTCGCAATACTTCTTCCGAATAAGTAACATACCAGCACGCATGAGTGCTGCTGAATTGTCTGTGGGGAAAAGCCCGGATCATTCTGTCAGCCAGATTATTCAGGCGACCACGAATGGCAATGCAATGGTTGCCCCGATGCAATAATGGCTCCAGTCGTATTGATTCCATCCTGATGCAAGTATCGGAAGTTGATCAGTAGGTTCATGCCGGGAGTGTAAATTGATCAGGAAAACAGGATGGGCGGAAAGTATTTTTCCATCTGAGATTGGGCGCGTTTTGTTGGTGAAGAACACCAACCAAGGCGAACAGAAAGTGTGACTATTTCGTCCGATCAAAATTGTATACCAGGAATAATGAAGAGCCCACATTATTTTCCTGTTGAGCTCCATTTGCTTTGATAAGCATCTGATAAAGAAATCCACCTGTCAGTGTAAATGACGAATTGAATTGATAGCCCATGCCTGTGAATATCCTGTTCTGATCCGGTTCATGATAGGTAACACTCTTGCCCCAGCTCATAAAGGCTTCATCGTAAACCTGTACAAACAAAGTTTTCGCCTCCACCTTAGCATGATTCAGGGGTATGTTGCATAAAAACCGGTAGCGAATGCGGAATTGAAAATTGGAGTAGCCTTCATTGGTAACATTGCCACTTGCATCAGCTACATGTCGTTCAAGAAAACGCTCTTCGGTACGGAATCTTTGCTGAAAATAATACCTGGATAGCTTGTGTTTAAATTGAACCTGCTGGAAAAGCCGATGCTCACTATTACTGTAAGTTGCCGGTTGCTTTCCATAAATTGGGTTCCAGACAAACACATACCCCAGGGGCATTATAGTAAGCTTATCGTTTATGATAAAATCGCCACCCACCCGTACCTGAAATTGCATGGGCTGCAAATCTCCTACGAAGCGATATTGCCCGTCAAAAAACATCGCAAATTTATTGCTCATTTTTACTGTAGAGGAGGTAGCGAACCATTCTGTGGGCTGGCTTACGATCGCCCGACTCGTTTGAGCTTGCAGGAATTGAGAAGTAAAAAAGGCTAAAAAGAAGGTAAACCGGACGGGAGAAATCATCAAACTGACACTAAATTTCGGCCAAGTTAACACTTAATTAGTATAGTAATAATCAAAGATTAATTTTTACATAATATCTCTTTATTGAACATACAATCGTAGTCACTTTTTAGATAAAACATTCAGAGCAGGAATGCGCGAACTGAACACTACCGGCTTCATGCATAACCGCGTGCGCATGGTAGTCGCCAGTTTCCTCACCAAGCACTTGCTCATCAACTGGCGCTGGGGCGAAGCCTATTTTGCCAGGAAGTTTCTGGACTTTGATCTGGCTGCCAACCCGCAGCCAATCGTTGATCACAATATGGCAAGGGAGAGAGTATTGACGGCATATGCTACGGCTCTCAAATAGACCGAAAATTTTTTTCACGCGTTAAGGATATCTTTACATTGTCACCCTGAGCGGAGTCGAAGGGCGACACCCAAGTCTTAAGTAGGATGGCTTCGACTCCGCTCAGCCTGACATCCGCCGAAAGAGATTAGTCAAAACCGAATACCGGTAACCGAATACCGATTACCATTCATCTTTGCGTCTTTGAGTGAACCTGTATTTGTAATCAATTCAAACTGCGCGAAACTTATACGGATAAACTTTACCCGAATTCCACTGGCATACATACAGATTCTCTTCATCATCCACCATGACATCATGAGGATGTTTGAACAATGGCTCTTCCTGATGAAAGGGTTTTAACTTATTATTCTCATCATAAGCCGCCTCGCTCCCCCCAATGACAGAAATAACTTTATTCTCTTTATTCAGGATGACGACAAACCCACTGTTTTCGTGATTCAAGTCCGGTGACCGCAACACAGCGGCATAGAGATAGTTTCCTTTTATTACCGGCCGACAAACGCATGCCCCGGGAAGTGAAATAGTCTCCAGATACACTCCTGCCATTGTAAACCGCTTGAAGCAGCATCGTGTTCTGTCTGTGATCATCAGGGTTTCAGGCTGGGTGCGGTAATCGATGCAAATACCATGGGCATTATCAAAATTTTGTTCTTTCTCTCCGCGACCGCCAAAAATGTTTTTTATTTTCCCGGACTGATCGTAATGGATGATGTACTGCGCACCATACCCATCGGCCACATAAACTTCTCCGTCTTTTGTGATGGCGGTCTCCGTGGGAACAAATTGTTTCGCTTCAGTGTATTTCTCCGAGGCTGCCGGAAAATCCCAGATGGATAAAATCTTTCCTTCCACAGTCGTTTTAAAAAACTGGTGCCTTTCAGTATCAGTAATGAATAACAATTGATCATTCCCTGAGCCTATAAGACTGAGTCCATGGGCGCCGGGAAAATCATGACCCCAGGATTGAAGAAGTTTACCCTTCTGGTCAAAGAAGATAACA
>JAYWDP010000519.1:0-8529 GCA_043779775.1 Cyclobacteriaceae bacterium | reverse complement strand
CCATAACGGATGGTCATATTTATCCAGCCAGGATTGAGCGTCCTCCCAACGATGCGCTTCTTTGCTCTGGCCTTCTATATAAATGGATTTGTTTATGTCCATCCAAATTCCGTTGGTGCCTTGCACGCGGAAACCCAGAGGATAAGGCCTTGGCAAATTGGTATCGTGTTGCAATAAAATGGTCTCACCTTTGGCCGTCCTTATCATGGTAGTGACTACGTCACCTAATTTGAAATTGATTTTAGCGTTGGGGTGATTTTCTCCGCCTTTTTTGACGATGTATTCATGCAGGCCTCTTGATTTTGTTGAATAGGAAACCAATTGCGTAAAGCGATTACCCCGATTGATGTCGAGCATCATGGCGATGGGTCCGATGCCGTGGGTTGGGTACAGGTCGCCATTGCGGTTCACAGCGTGGTTCGTGCGCCATTGAGCTTCAGAAAATCCTTTCTCACCGAACTCAACTCCACCGCCATAGGCCGTTTGTCCATTATTGAACTTCACTTCTCGTAAGTCATGCTGATAGCCGCCCTGCAAGTGGACCATTTCTCCGAAAATATTTTGCCTTACCATATTCATTACCGCCATCACATCCCGCCGGTAGCAGACATTTTCAAGCATCATGAGTGGTATGCCGGTTTTTTCACTGGTATGCACCAGGTCCCAGCACTCTTCGATGGTCATGCCGGTGATCACCTCACAGCCTACGTACTTTTTCGCATTCATCGCATCAATGCACATCACCGCATGCCATTCCCAAGGTGTAGCGATGATGACGGCATCAATGTCTTTATTTTCCAATAACTTTTTATACCCATAGGGTCCGTCCAGAATAATCTGGGGTTTTGGTTTACCAGATTTGTTCACCAACTCCAGGGCCTTGTCCATCATATGTTGCTGGATATCGCATAGGGCGATTACATCAACATCATTCCTACGCAGGGCAAGTTCCAGATGACTTTGTCCCCGCAGCCCAACGCCGATAAAACCAATTCGCAGTTTTTGTTCTTTGTCTTTGGAGAAAAGACTTGAGGAGGGAAGAATGGTAAGACCGGCACCTGCAATTGCCGTGGATTTGATAAAGTCACGACGGGTTTTCATGGGGAATTGGTTGTTCGTTGGTGGTTGTTCGTTGTTCGTGTGCTTCGAATATCGATTATATAATTTAGATACATGACCATCAAAAATTTTATTGATGGCTGAATGCAAAATATTTAAGGTTATGCCTCATGGTGATTCATCCACGAACAACCACCAACGATTCACAATTCCTTCATTAAAAATCCATACAAATCAATCATCGATTGAATATCTTTTCTATGCACCTTTTCATGGGGTGTGTGGGCAAATTGCTCGGGCGCGCCCACAAAACACCAGTCGATCGGGAAATGGGTGCGTTGGAGTTCTCCACCGTCACTGGACCCCATTCCCTCCACTTCCAGTTGATGGGGTACTTTGTGTTTTTGGGCAACTGTGATAATACGATCAATGAATTCTCTCCTGGGAATGTTGCGATCGCGCAAAGAAATGGCAACCCCTTTTCCGTGGTCCACTCCGTCCGATACCCAGGTGATATCGGAAATCAATGCTTGCTGGATACCCCAGGATTCATAAATGAATTTAGCCAGGTAAGGAACAGAGCCTCCGCCATGTTCTTCCCAGCAACTGAAGATAATGACACCATCCTTTAATTTTTCCGCTACTTTAAGTGCGGCATAGATGCCAAGGCGGTCATCCAGGTAGGCACTCTCAATGTAATCTTTGGATACTTTGAAATTAATTTTGTAGGAAAGCGGTGTCCCGGGGTCAAGGGGTCTTCCAAACTTGTAGAATGCATGATGCTCCTTATCAAATTCCAATTCGCAATCGATGGGGCCGTGCTGATCGTGTCCTACCAGCCGGGTGCCTGCTTCAGCATCCGGGCTTCCAACGGAAAGTAATTGGTTGAAGTAACGCACCGTGAACCCCACGGTATCCATGTGTGCAAATATGGCGGTTTGGGGCTTTCCAAATTTTAAAACGATGCAATCCTGAAATCCGTCGCCATCAAAAATTTCAGGTTTTGATTTCCAGTTTTTTTTTGAATTACGGATGTACTTGAGTAAAAAGTCTTTTACGGCAGTTTCATGCCCAGACGTTCCGGGTATTGAGCAAAGTTCTTTTAGTAGTTTCATGGAGCTTGCTAAAACTACTAAATATTCCAATTTTAGCCACAGATTGCACGGATTACCACGGATTTATTGTACTGAATTGTCACCATGTATGAACAATGAAGCTTTTATAGGAAGTGGGGTCCAGTGCTGACAATGTGAGAAGTTTTGGTGTTCAGTGGGCATAAAATATTTCTTTGGATCGTTGGTGCCCTGTTTCAAAAGAACTTAAATTTAGATGCTTCTGAGGAGTGATCCATATTTCTGCTATTTGGAGGTTGCTCTAGGTGCTGCTGGACTCACATATTTTGTATTTAACTTTTTCAAACCAACGTTTATGAACGGATTAATTTTTGACTACCAGCTCACGATTCCCACCATTCTCCGGAGGGCCGAAACTTTTTTTGGACATAAGGAAATTGTCTCACGTCTCCCGGATAGAAATTTACATCGCACCAACTATGGAGAATGCGCTGTGAGGGCCAGGAAATTAGCGCTGGCGTTGCAACGGTTGGGCATTAGGCCTGGCGACCGGGTGGGTACATTTTGCTGGAACCACTCTCAGCACCTGGAAATTTATTTAGGTGTCCCGTCTTTCTGTGCTGTGCTACACACATTGAACTTACGCCTTGCTGCAGATGATCTTATATATATCGTAAATCATGGTGGCGACCGCGCGATTATTGTGGATGAAGTATTGCTTCCGCTTTTTGAAAAATTCCGTTCTCAAATAAAGAAAGTGGAATTTATTATTGTGATTCCCAATGGAAGTGGACAAATACCGGCTGGTATGTTGGATTATGAAAAATTACTGGCCGCAGAAGACGCTACAAAATTCAAGTATTCTGAATTCGATGAAAACCTGGCAGCAGCCATGTGCTATACATCAGGTACAACTGGAAAACCCAAGGGCGTACTGTACTCCCATCGTGCAATAACCTTGCACTCGATGGCCAGTGGGATGACCACGGTTTTAGGTGTCGGAGAATCAGACACCGTATTGCCCGTTGTTCCCATGTTTCATGTGAATGCCTGGGGGTTACCCTTCACTTGCGCTATGGTGGGAGCAAAGTTAGTTTTCCCAGGACCGTTTCTCGATCCAACAAGCCTTCTGGAATTATATGAGTCAGAGAAAGTAACGTTCACAGCCGGTGTCCCTACCATCTGGTTCGGGATTTTACAATTACTCGATAAAGAACCCAGAAAATATAATTTGCAATCCCTTCGCACTTTGCTGGTAGGAGGATCGGCCGCACCCAAAGCCATGATTCAGGGATTTCAGGAAAGGCACAACCTGCGTGTCGTCCATGCCTGGGGTATGACAGAAACGGCACCCTTGGGATCTGTTGCCAACTTAACCAGTGAATTGTTAGATGCACCAGCAGCGGCGCAGTATGACTTTAGGGCCAAGCAGGGAATCCCGGCACCCTTCGTTGAAATACGAGCGCGAAGTGATCAGGGATTTATTCCATGGGATGGTATTTCCATGGGCGAGCTTGAAGTGCGCGGGCCATGGATTGCCAGCCACTATTATAATACAAACGAGATGGAAGAACGATTCACACCGGATGGATGGTTTTGCACCGGTGATATTGTTTCTATTAATTCGAAAGGATGCATTCAAATTCAGGACCGCAGCAAAGACGTCATCAAGTCCGGTGGTGAATGGATCAGTTCAGTCGCGTTGGAAAGTATGTTGATGAGCCATCCGTCGGTGTTGGAAGCGGCAGTGATCGCCATTGCTCATCCCAAATGGGGAGAACGTCCCCTTGCCGCAGTTGTGCTGAAAGAAAACAAAACGGCCACACCCCAGGAACTTATCGATTTTTTAAGACCGCATTTTGATAAGACCTGGATGCCGGATGCGGTGGAATTTGTAAAGGCGATTCCTCGTACCGGTGTCGGCAAATTTCAGAAGACTGTTCTGAGGGAGCAATTCAAAGATTATAAGTTGGGGTGAAAGGAATTTTAAATGTTGAATGCTAAATGATTGCATACTGCACTTTGACATTGGATCCTGCAGATTCATTTAGCATTTATCACTTAACATTCCTAAGAAGCCTTCGCCATCTCCCAGCCGATAATGCTCTTCTTCCGGGTCGCACTCCAGCGATATTCACCCAATATGCCATCCTTCCGGATCACCCGGTGACAGGGAATGAGATAGGCAATGTGGTTCGAGCCCACCGCTGATCCAACGGCCTGCATAGCTTTTGGATTATTAATTTTTTCGGCAATACCCTGATACGTGGTTACACTTCCCATGGGCAGACGCAGCAGGGCTTCCCATACTTTGATTTGGAAATTGGTCCCCTTCACTAATAAATGTAATTTCTTAGTTGACATCGATGCGTTACCATCAAAAATCTGTTCGACGAACTCATGCGTTGCTTCCTGGTCCTGATGAAATACTGAATTGTGCCAGTGTTCTTTCATTTTTTCCAATTCTGCTTTGGGACCTTCTTCCGGGGAGATGAATGAAAGCCAGCAAATTCCCCGGTCGGTCACGCCTAAGAGACAAGTACCAAATGGCGTCTCATTAAATCCGTATTCGATCGTCAATCCCGTCCCGCTGAGTTTATATTCCTGAGGCGTCACGGCCTCAAGGGTTGTGAAGAGGTCATACACCCGCGACTGGCTGGACAACCCCGCAGCATCGGCGGCCTCCACGATATTTCTTGATTGTTGTAATTTACCTTTCAGGAAATCCACAGTAAGGAATTGCAGAAATCGTTTAGGACTGATCCCTGCCCAGTCAGTAAAAATCTTTTGAAAATGAAACGGGCTCAGGTGTACTTTCTCCGCGACTTCATCCAATTCCGGCTGTTGTTGAAAGTTTTTCTCCAGGTATTGGATGGCCTGTTCAATGCGCTGATAGTTGATGCTGGTTTCCGTTGACACGATCATAAAGCTATTGTTTTTTGATGGATCAAAGGTGGTGTAAACCTACTATTGGCTCAACCTGTTTCTTGCTGAGTTGCCGGATGACTGGGCATGACTATATTTGTCAACACGCTAATTAATCTATGAAAAAACTCATATTTCTAAATTTATTGATGATTTGGTCTTTGGCTGTATCTGGCCAACAGAATTTTGATACCGTCAAAATTCGTCCGTTTAAAGTGACAGAAAATATTTACTTGCTGAAAGGCTCGGGCGGAAATATTGGGGTCATGACCGGCAAAGACGGCACACTCATGATTGATAACCAATTCGCTCCATTGTCCAATAAGATAAATGGAGCCATCAAAACGCTGGATCCGGGTGAAATCCGGTTTCTGATCAACACCCATCTTCACGGAGACCATTCCGGAGGGAATGAAAACTTTAAACGTATGGGAATCACTATCGTAGCCCACGATGCCGCGAGGGAGCGAATGATGACAGAACAAGTTAATACACGACTGAATCGCACCACACCGCCACGAGACAAGGATGCATGGCCTGTAATCACTTTTGCTGATCGCCTGAATTTCCACCTGAATGATGAAGACATTGAACTCATTCATCTGGACCCTGGTCACACAGACGGCGACATCATCATTCATTTTAAAAAGGCGAATGTCTATCACACCGGAGATGCGTTCGTCCGATATGGATATCCGTATATTGACCTTTCAAGCGGAGGATCATTTTCCGGATTTATTAGCACCCTGGACAAAACCATGGCGCTTATGGATGATCAGTCAAAAGTTATTCCCGGTCACGGAGAACTTGCGACCAAGACAGATATTAAAATTCTTCGGGACAAATTGGTTGATATCCGGGACCAGGTGGCAGCGGCGTTGAAGAAAGGAAAAAAAGTAGAAGACATTTCGGCGATGGGCATCACCGACAAATATGATGCGGAGATGGGGAAAGGATTCTTTAAAGGGAAGGATTTAGTCTTGATGATTGCGGAAGAGATGAAAGGTAAATCAAAATAAATTATCGTTTTCAGGGAATCATCCTTGTTCATCAAGGGAAGCTGGAATGCTTTCCCAATTAATTTTCCTCATTATTTTAAGTATCAAATTTCAGGTTTCAAATTTCAAATTATTCCCTGCGTGCAAACCGTAGCTTTAGCGAAGGTTTGCCTTGGTGGCTAATATTTATCTTGCCGCATGTCCATTTCTCTCCCTCTTCCTGATCCCTTCAGTTTTGATCTGAGTCTTCAATTTTTAAAAAGATCACCGAAAGAACTCCTCCATAGGTTAGAAGGAGACCGCGTCATAAAATTACTTCTCTTTGAAAATGAATCCGTTAGACTTTCTCAGATATACATTTCCGTACTTGGATTCAAAACTATAACGGGGCCCTGTACCCGGACGTGCCGCCACATAGGTGTGAAAGTTTTCGTCTCGTAAGTCCTGGTTGTTAAACTTCACCGCCAGGTTGGTATAAATCTGGCCGTAGTTGGTTTCTGCTATCAATTCTCCGGTAGACTGTTCTTGCAAAGCTGCGTCAATGCCTCCATAAGTAGCTTCCACTTGCAAGGCCCCTATGAAATTTTTTACTTCCACCATGCCGTAAACCGATTCAATTTTTGTTTCGGTGTTCCTGGGAACTTTTATTTCCAGCAATATATCGACATCGACGCCCCAGGACATATGGGAATAGTCTTTACCGGTTTCTTCAGCATATTTTTTATAGTCTGCTTTGGTATTGAACATTATCTTTTTGCCGTTCTGTGTTACGGTGATTCGCTGTGGCAGATTTTTCATGTTTTTGATATAGGAATCTATCGAGACAGCATCGTCGGTCGTGTTGATATCCAATGTGAAGGCATCGTCGCTTTCGCCCTGATTGATGCTCACGCTGCCGGTGATCGAGATTTCGTTTTTGTCCCAGGTGCTAACTTTGATCAGCTCAGGGTAGTCAAAATGCATATTGATTTTCTGACCTGGCTTTACAAGGATCGTCGAATTGACCGGTGTTTGTGCTGCCAGGCCCGAGGCGGTAATAAGGAGAATCGTTATCGTTTTCATATTTAATGAAGTAATCGACTAACATCGTGAGAAATACCCGGCGAATTGATCACTGGATGGATTTCTCGCGATGCCTATATCTTATTTTTTTCTGAGATAAATTTTGCCATTCAAAATGTTCTGACCGGTCAATGGCGTTGATTACTTCACGCAATTGTTCATACAATAGACGGGCATCAGGATTTTCTGCCAACTCTTTTTCCAGGCTCATCCGATCTTCACCATTGAGCTGGCCGTCGAGGTAGTCGATGATGAGCGCTTCAAGTTTCTCTTTATCCATATTTTTCTATTTGAAAATAATGCTCTCTCAATTTGGCGATGGCCCGGTGCACTTTCACTTTGATGTTGGCTACCGTGGTGTCCATCATCGCCGCAACGTCTTCATATTTCATCTTTTGGAAGCGGGTGAGCACCAGCAGCTCACGCTGTTCTTCATTCAACAAAGACAAGGAGCGCTGCAGTGTATGTTCTTTTTCCTCCCGGGCTTTTTCTTCTTCGATATCCATGATCTGGTCACTTACTTTTTCGATGGCCACGAAATCCGACTGCTTGTTTTTATTCGCCTGGTAATGGTCTGAAAACACGTTGCGGGCCACTTGGTAAATCCACGACTGGAACTTCAATCCTTCCCGGTAACTGTGACGGTACCGGATCATGCGCAGGAAAACATTCTGGGTCAAATCTTCGGCCAGTTCGCGGGCCAGAAAGTTGAACAGTCGTTTATTATATCTGTCAAAGAGCAAGGATGCCTGCTGAAGGTCACCGTTTTTCACGGCCTCCATGATCTGTTCGTCGGTCATCAGGTCCCTGGTTTTCGTCAAATTTGTGTTGGTTACCGGGCGGTAAGTAAAAGGTTACACGTGGAATTTAGGGGATTAATTGGTCAGATGGGAAATGGTGTTGATTGCTTATTTTTGCTTTCCGGTACAGTTTATTGGACCGAGAAAATATTTCGGGGCGTAGCGCAGCCCGGTAGCGCGCCACGTTCGGGACGTGGAGGTCGTAGGTTCGAATCCTGTCGCCCCGACAAAGAGCTGTCCTGTTTAGGACTGCTCTTTTCATTAGTGATATGTGCTACGTTTACATCATAGAGTCAATATCCACAGGAAAATGGTATTACGGGTTTACACGTGAACTGGTACGGAGGCTGGAAGGGCATAATAAGGGTCTGAATAATTCAACGGCGAATCGTGGGCCTTGGAAGTACATATTTCAAAGACCGTTTGAAAATGAAACAGAGGCCCGATTGTTTGAAAGCTACTTAAAGAAAACCAGGAACAAGGGATATATAACAAGAGCGTTCCGTCAATATTTCATTTGAAACTGGGGCGTACCCCGACCAGTCGGGGCCGGTAGCGCGCCACGTTCGGGACGTGGAGGTCGTAGGTTCGAATCCTGTCGCCCCGACAAAG
>JAYWDP010000518.1:0-2988 GCA_043779775.1 Cyclobacteriaceae bacterium | reverse complement strand
AGCCCCACATCTTGGCCGTCTCCAGCACATTTTCAGTGCCCTTGGTATTCACTAACAGGGTAGGGAGGCTGACATCTTTTTCTGAAATCTTTTTTACCGCCGCCAGGTGAATGATGCTATGGGTGTCTTTGCCCAGGATTTTTAATGAATCAAAATCCAGAATATTGACTCGGTAAAACCGGAAGTTCGCATGATCCACACAGGAGGCAAGGTTTTGGATGTTTCCATAAGACAGATCATCAATGCCGGTTACAGAATAGCCCTTGTCCAGCAGTACTTCCGCCAGGTGAGAACCAATCATTCCGGCTACTCCAGTAATTAAGATACTTTTTTTCATTCCTTAAATTTTACCTTGCATGGGTTTGACCCGGCACGGATGCGACAACCAGACAAAAGTATCGTGGAAGTTGTGAAAAGCCAGCGATTGCTGATATTAAAACTCATGCTCGCCATTCAGATCGGGTTATTGAGCTGGCTGCTCTATACGGCCATCGGTGATGGTCATTTTTTCCTTGCCCATGATGATGAGGTAATCAACTATTGCGCGGCCAAGCTTTATGATGAAACCGGTTCTGTGCGGGCGGAGGGCTGCATTACAGAGGACGTGTCGCCGATAGGTCAAATGAACTGGTACGGGCCCGGATATTATTTTGTGTATGGTTCCTTAAGAACTCTTTTCGGAGATCATTCGACCTTATTCATTCAACTCCATTTTGCTTTCGCCCTGTTGGCCGTACTGTTGATTTATTTCCTTCCGGGAAAATCCGAAAATAAACTGCTCATCGCCAATGCCCTGGTCTTCACCTGGCAGTTCACGGGCTATATTTTTACCTGGTTTCCTGAAACCCTGAATCTGTTGATGGCCATACTGATGATTCTCCTGGTGGTTGGAATCAAGAAGGCTGAAAATCACAAGTATAAAAATTACCTCACATTCATTTTTATTGGCGTGGTGTTGACCTTTGCATTGTGTCGCGTCACCATCATTTTTTGGCTTGCGGCACTGATCGGGCTGAGCACAACGAAGAGAGAAGTCGTTAAGACAACCATCATTTTTGGAACTGGTTTGCTGCTGACCTTGGTGTATATGAAATATTTTACAGCGCCGCCCTATGCCGGGGAGATGCAGAAAATCGGAAGACTTTATAAGTTCGATATGATTCAGTTTGTTTTAAGAACAGGTTGGGCGCTGCTTCGAAACACATGGTTCCTGATTATTAACTTTTCCATGCCGGTCTATTTCTTATTGGGTTTGATGGGCCTCGCTGCTTTTCAGTGGTGGAAGTCCAGGGACAGGCTTTTGATGGCTGCCCTGCTGGTAAGCCTGCTTTTGGTTGCCGCCCTGATGGCCTATTATTCTCCAGACCCCTGGTATTTCCTCAAGCAATCAGATGCACTGATTCCGCTACTCTTAATGGCGTTAATGCTTTCCGACACATCCTTAAAAATTAAATATGGAATTGTGATGGTGGCCATCATGAGCTTCATTTTCTCATTTCAAAAAGTGATGAATACCATTCACGAACGAAGAGAGGCCTATGGTTGGCTGGAGGAACATAAGTCCTTTCAGGCTTCCCTGCAGCAGGTGCCAGCCTTTATTGACGAGGAAGGTCCTGTTACTATTTTATGGTGTTATAATGAATATGCTTTTGGTGGCGTCGCCGAAGCATTGCTCCCTTTTTCCACCCGGCATCATAAGCCCATTCTCTACACTTCCAATATTGTTGATCCGGCAGAGAAGTCTGAAGTCAAATTTCAAAGGCACCACAAGATTCAAGTTGATTACATTCTCAGCCGTCTTCCGATTGGCTGGCCGGAGTTGGAGGAAGTACACGCCTCCGGGTTTTATCACTTGTATAAAATTATAGACAACAAAAAATAATTTTTCAAAGAACGTTCGACCTACCTTGCGGCCCTATTTCAAAACTCCATGGCCCTCTTAGAAAAAAATCTAATCATCAGGCGCTCTACCTTGCCGGGTGCAGGCAAAGGTCTCTTCACCAAAGTCTTTATACCGAAAGGAACGTGTATTGTTGAATACAAGGGCAAGGTGCACACCTGGAAAGAGGTAGAGAAGATGCCGGATGAGCGCAATGGATACGTTTTTTATTTCAACAGCCGCTATGTACTGGACGCCTGGAAGTACAAGGGGTTTGCTCATTTTGCCAACGATGCCAAAGGTATTGCCCGGGTAGAAGAGATCAGGAATAATTCAGAATACGACACCCAGGGCAAGCATTGCTACATTGTCGCTACTCGGGATATTCCAGCGGGGTCGGAGATTTTCGTGGGCTACGGTGGTGAGTACTGGCATGCCATACGATATAACCTCCGGGTCGAACAGAAAAAGAAAGAGAAGGCCGGTAAGAATGGGTCGAGGGTGGAACTCCCGCATCATATCGTCGCCAAAAGACAGCCGGCAAAGCATAGGAAGTAATATCAATTATGAATAATGAATGTTGAATAATGAATTTTGAGGTATTCCCTCGAAATGTATTTCCGTTGATTTCTATGTTCCCGTCTCAAGGACACCAAGAACCTGAGTACTCTATACCCTAGTCTTCTTTTATGTTAATGTACGTTGTTGGTGCATGGAACCACCGGTATTAATTACCAGTTGAAAGTCAACGGCGTTAATTCCGGAGCGGCAAAACCGGGAACCGGAAGCGCGCTCACCTGGGGAAGTAATAGTGGCATTGGTGTTTATACCATAATTGGAACCGATGCCACTACATCATGTACTGTCTCCATGACAGGAAGCGCTGTCATCAACACCCTCCCGGCGGCCTTTTCCATCAGCGGCGGAGCAACCATCAGCGCTGGAAATCCGGGTCTGACTATTTCTCTAAGCGGATCTGAAATTGGCGTGAACTATCAGTTGATCCTCAATGGTGCCAATTCAGGTGCCGTGGTGCAGGTACAGCAAGTGCCTTAAGTTGGACAGGACAGACTACAGCAGGCACGTATTCCATTACAGCAGTCATCGCG
>JAYWDP010000517.1:0-2988 GCA_043779775.1 Cyclobacteriaceae bacterium | reverse complement strand
CCACGAACTGCTTCATCCTGCAAAAGTAGTAATGTTTACCTGACACCGAATACTTCTGAAAATCCTGGAAAGGTAGAAAGCAAAAAAAGGCAATACCGGAAAGTACTGCCTTCAATGCCTGATGGCGGTTCTTATTTGGCTGGGGTTTTTTCAGGGACTTTATCACCCACGACACCTTCCAGAACATCTTTGACCTCAACCCGCTTGCTGTCTTTGAACGGTACGATCCAGGCATCCTTTACACCCATTTCGCGAAGGTATTTTTTAAATGTATCCGCTTCCCAATAGTCGCGGAAAATTCCAATAGTCACCTTTTGCGGTTCTCCTTCTTTCACTTCTCCGCTAAAGTTGGGATTGTTCTCAAAATACTTCGATAAGTCCTTATTTTTAAAAGCCCCGATTTGAACTTTAAAAACAACGCCTTTGGAAAAGTCCATCGAATTAACCGGCGGCGATAATTTTAGCTGCTCTAACTCAGCTTTTGTGGAAGTCAGTTCACTGCGCATTCTTGAAATCTGATCTTCAAGTTCGGCAATTTTCGAATCCTTATCACTGACGGCCGACTGCAATCGGTTCACATCGGCTTTCAGGGAAGTCACGGAATTGTCAGCGACCTGTTTTTGTTCCGTCATCATTTTCAGGTTGGCTGGATTCTTTGCGTATTCTCTGGCCTTCTTTTTCCATTCTTTCTTCTCCTTCTTTGAGAGTTGAGCGAAAACTTGGGCGCCGGAAAAAATAAGAGCCAGGCAGAGAATTAAAACTCGAGTTTTCATTGTATAAGGGGTTAATTCAGTGTTAAAAGTAAGAAATATTTACAAAAAGTCCTTACCAAACCCGCGTTATGGTGAATCTGAAGTCTATAAATGGCTCCGCAGGACATTTAATCGAGTTACGCCAGGTCAGGCTTCAAGTCTTCCTACCATCTTCTCAGGCCTGACCCAATCATCAAACTGCTTTGAGGTCAGAAGGCCTAATTCAACTGCTGCTTCACGCAGGGTCTTGTCTTCCTTGTGAGCCTTTTTGGCAATCTTGGCCGCATTTTCATACCCAATGTGGGTATTGAGCGCAGTTACCAGCATTAACGAGTTCTCCATGTGCCGTTTGATGATAGCCAAATTGGGCTCAATCCCTTGTGCACATTTGTCGGTAAAGGAAACGCAAGCATCGCCGATCAACCTGGCCGATTGAAGTACATTGGCAGCTATAACGGGCTTAAAAACATTCAATTCAAAATGACCCATGGAACCACCAACCGAAACCGCAACATCATTGCCGATCACCTGAGCGCACACCATAGTCATGGCCTCCGGCTGGGTCGGATTTACTTTGCCCGGCATGATTGAAGATCCCGGCTCATTGTCCGGGATGATGATTTCACCAATACCGCTTCGGGGCCCTGAACTCAGCATGCGGATGTCGTTGGCAATTTTCATCAGGGAAACGGCCGAGCGTTTTAATGCCCCGGATAATTCAACCATGGCATCATGCGCTGCAAGAGCTTCAAATTTATTGGGTGCCGTAACAAAGGGATAGCCTGTGAGCTCTGCAATTTTCTTTGCCACCAATACATCATATCCTTTCGGGGTATTCAACCCTGTACCCACGGCGGTTCCACCCAACGCCAACTCACTTACAGCTTCCAGCGCATTGTGTATCGCGCGGATACTGTTGTCGATTTGTTGAACATAGCCGGAAAATTCCTGACCCAAGGTTAATGGCGTTGCGTCCATGAAATGCGTTCTGCCAGTCTTTACAATATTTTTGAACTCCGTAACTTTCTTGGCCAGCGCATCACGGAGCTTCTTCATTCCGGGAAGGGTGATCTCCATCACTTGGCGGTAGGACGCAATGTGCATTGCAGTTGGAAAAGTATCATTTGACGATTGCGATCTGTTGACATCATCGTTGGGGTGAAGAACTTTCTTTTCATCCGTGAGTTTTCCTCCCGAAAGTACATGGGCGCGGTAAGCGATGACTTCGTTAGCGTTCATATTACTCTGAGTGCCCGACCCGGTTTGCCAGATTACCAGCGGAAATTCACTGTCGAGTTTCCCTGCCAGAATCTCATCACAGACTTTGCCGATCATGTCTTTTTTATCAGCCGTAAGGACACCGAGCTCATGGTTGGCCATCGCTGCTGCCTTTTTCAGGTATCCAAAGGCATGTATGATCTCTTTGGGCATGCTGGCCTCAGGACCAATCTTAAAATTGTTTCGCGAGCGCTCAGTTTGTGCGCCCCAGTATTTGTCAGCCGGGACTTGTACTTCGCCCATAGTGTCTTTCTCAATACGGAAGCTCATATCAATAAGGGTTTTATTATGACAAAATTAACGGGTGGCTGGCCAATCGGAAATAAAATGAATGTTAAAATGGGTTCGTTTCGCACTTCTTTTTATCAATGTGGAACCAATTTGTATTTTCTACAACCGGACATTTATGCCATGGCGCCTTCAAAGATGTCTCAACTCTGCCAGTTGGTCCAAAATCCATCCCGTAAGGCTTAATCGGTCTCGCGTGGCGGGCAGCACTTCATGTTCTATCTTGTCACTCCGAAAGCAAACCAGCCGTCCGGCAATCGGAAAAAAGTCTACAGGCCCCTCCGTCAAATGCATTCTTAGCTGGCCTCCGTGCTCTTCTTTCCAGTTTTCATTCAAATAAAAAATCACTGAAAGCTTTCGGTGGTCATTCCCCTTAAACTGGTCGATGTGGCGTTGATAAAAACTGCCACGGGGGTAGATGGTCAAATGGACTTCAAAATCTTTGAGACTAAGAAAGAGACTTTGATTAACGTAGCGGGTTAGTTCGTGAAGAAGATCCAAGTAAGTTTTCAGTTGCGGTCTGTCCGCCGCGTTATCAATCCATTGAATGTAATCGCCGCGGATACTTTCATTGATCTTCTTCTTATGTTGTTTGCCGATGCCTGCTTTTTTGAAATGTGAAAGTCCTTCTTTGAATTCTTCCAGCAGCAGTATACCGGTTACTTCTCCC
>JAYWDP010000516.1:0-8593 GCA_043779775.1 Cyclobacteriaceae bacterium | reverse complement strand
AGAAGAAAATAAGGTTGAAAAGAATACGCTTTGGTTTCAGCATTATCTATAAAGCGTTAGGCCAAAATCCCCTGTACCACTTTTCCCGCTACATCGGTGAGCCTGTATCTTCTGCCTAAATGTTTGAAGTTAAGTTGCTCATGGTTGAGTCCCATCAGATGCAAGACGGTGGCATGAAAATCATTGACATGCACAGGATCGCGGACGATGTTATAACCAAAATCATCCGACTCTCCATAAACTGTACCTGGCTTCACGCCGCCCCCTGCCATCCAGATGGTGTAACAACGAGGATGATGGTCTCTTCCGTAGTTGTCTTTCGACAAATCGCCCTGGCAATAATTTGTCCTGCCAAACTCACCGCCCCAGATCACCAATGTCTCATCCAGAAGCCCACGCTGCTTTAAATCCATCACCAATGCTGCCGTTGCGCGGTCAACATCCTGTGCCTGCAAGGGCATCTCTCCCACCATGTTGCCATGCTGGTCCCAGCCCTGATGGTATAACTGAACAAACCTAACACCCGATTCAGAAAGCTTTCTGGCCAGAAGACAATTTGCCGCATAGGTACCCGGCGTCAAACAATCTGCTCCATACATTTTGACAATATTATCCGGCTCGTGAGAAAGGTCAGTAAGTTCCGGCACTGCCGTCTGCATGCGGTAGGCCATCTCATACTGTTGAATTCGGGTTTGAATTTCCGGATCACCAAAATCCTTCAAGTTTAATTCGTTAAGCTGGGCAAGGTTGTCCAACATCTTCCTGCTATCTGCACGGTCCCGGCCTTGTGGATCTTTCAAATAAAGGACGCGCTCTTCACTGCTGCTGAATTGGACCCCCTGGTGGATGCTGTCGAGAAATCCATTCGTCCATAGTTTTGAATATACGCCCTGTCCATTGCCCCTTCCCCGCGACAAGAGCACACAGTAAGCAGGAAGGTTTTTATTTTCACTGCCAAGTCCATAGCTCAACCAGGCTCCCATACTCGGGCGGTTTCCCTGCTGGGCACCTGTTTGCATGAAGGTAAGTGCCGGATCGTGGTTGATGGCTTCCGTGTGCATGGATTTGATGAAACATATTTCATCGCTGATCTTGGCAATGTTCGGAAACATCTCGCTCACCCATGCCCCCGACTGCCCGTATTGCTGAAATTTAAAATGTGATCCCACCAATGGGAATTTCTTTTGTCCGGACGTCATGCCGGTCAGGCGCTGGCCCATGCGGATGGACTCAGGCAATTCCTCACCCGCCATTTTATTCAGTAATGGCTTGTAGTCAAAACTCTCAAGTTGGGAAGGTGCGCCATTCTGGAAAAGATAAATGACCCTCTTCGCTTTGGGCGCAAAGTGCGGCAATCCTACCGGGGCGGTAAGTTCATCCTTGCTGTTAAATAAATCAGGTATCAGCAAAGAACCGAGGGCCGCTGAACCAATTCCCAGGCCCAGCTTGCCAAGGAAATGGCGGCGCGTGACCTGAAACCTATTTATTAAAAATTCATTTTTCACAGCTTCTCAATTTTTACGTTTTGGTAATGGCTTCCTCCATGTTATAAATTGTATGAACTACCTGCATCAACGATGCAAGCGATGCAATGTCCTTAATGTCTGCATGCGGATATTCGCCAGCGCTGATTAATTGTTTCGCCTTCTCTTTTGACTTCTCAAACTTTACTTTTTCTTCATTAAAATATAATGTCAATATTCTTAATTCTTCCGGACTGGGCTTCCTGCCAATCACCGACCGGAAAGCAGTTTCAATTTTCTGGTCCGAGGTGGAATTTTCCTTCATCAATCGTTCAGCAAACACCCGTGATGCTTCCAGAATGGTCGGATCATTCAGAAGCACCAGTGCCTGAAGGGGTGTATTGGTACGCAGACGCTTCACCTCACATTGATCCCGGTTGCTACCGTCAAACACGAGCATGCCTGGAGGGGGGACCGTACGTTTGATAAAACTGTACAGGCCTCTTCGGTAAAGCTTGTCGCCGTGGTCTTGCACATAGTGGGCCAATATTCCTCTTCCTGAAGTTGCCTGTTCCCAGATGCCGTTGGGCTGATAAACCTTTACGCTGGGCCCGCCAATTTCTTTTACCAGAAGGCCGCTGCTGGACAATGCCAGGTCCCGGATCGTTTCAGCGGTCATGCGAATGCGTGGACTGCGTGACAATAAAATATTTTCCGGGTCAGCTATAAGTTTCTCCCGGGTTACCACAGACGATTGACGATAGGTCGATGAGGTTACGATCTGTTTCACAAGTCGTTTGATGTTCCAGTCGTTATTCATGAAATCCAGCGCCAGCCAGTCAAGAAGTTCCGGATGGGACGGCATCTCCCCTTGCATACCAAAGTCACCGGAAGTTTTCACCAGGCCCCGGCCAAAAAATTCCTGCCACATGCGATTAACAAACACGCGGGCGGTAAGCGGATTTTTTTTATCGAAAAGCCATTTCGCCAGGCCCAGACGGTTGGCACCATAGGTGATCGTGTCATAAGGGAGAATTGCGGGCGGCAAATCAAAACTGACTTCCTCACCATGCGCATCATACGCTCCTCTCTTTAATATGTAGGTAGGCCTTGTCCAACTCGTATCCTGCATCACCATCACTTCTACGGCAGCAGTATCTTTTTTATTGATGAATGAAAGTATTTTTGAAATTTCATCCGTTGTAATTTTTATTTTAGGAGGATCTGCCAGTGAAGCCAGCATAATGTCTCCTACTAAACCTTTTTCCGGCACCTGGTTAAAGAATGCAAAGGTGCTGTAATATGCCTTTTGCGAAATTGGGTCATACTTATGATCATGGCAGTGCGCACACTCAAAAGTCAAAGCAAGAAATGCCTTGCCGAAAGTGTTGGTGCGGTCCGTAACATATTCAATACGGTACTCTTCCTGGATGACGCCTCCCTCCTGGGTAATTTTGTGATTGCGGTTGAAGCCCGTTGCGAGGAGTTGCTCCTTCGTTGGGTTGGGCAAGAGATCTCCCGCCAACTGCCAGGTGACAAACTGATCGTAGGGGTAATTTTCATTGAAGGCGTGAATGACCCAATCCCGCCACGGCCACATAGTCCGCAAACCATCATCCTGATAGCCATGCGAATCGGCATAGCGAGCCACGTCCATCCAATAGACAGCCATCTTCTCACCATACTGTGGCAGAGACAGCAATTCATCTACAATTTTTTCAAAACTGTCTGCCGAATCATCGTTAAGAAATTTCTCCTGAAGCTCCAATGAAGGAGGCAGTCCGGTAATATCCAGACTCACACGCTTCAGCAGACGTTCTTTGTCAGCTTCATCATTGGGCTGCATGCCGGCATCTTCCATCCGGGCAAGGATAAATCGGTCTATGTCATTTTCTAGCCAACTTTCCGCTTCAACTTTCGGAACAGCGTGTTGCTTGGGTGGGATAAACGCCCAGTGCTTTTTATATTTCGCACCCTGGTCGATCCATTGCCGGATCAAATCAATTTCTTCCTCATTCAACTTCAAATTGGATTTGACAGGCGGCATGCGCTGCGATGTATCTGTAGATGAAATCCTGCGGAAGACTTCTGATCCGGAAGCATTCCCCGGTACAATGACATGGGCTGCGGGGTCGTTTTTTAGTGCTGCCAGGGCATTTTCACGGATGTCCAGCCGCAGATTTGCTTTGCGTTGATTGGCATCAGGCCCGTGGCACTTAAAACAGCGGTCAGAAAGCAAAGGACGAATATGAAGGTTGAAATCAACAGAATCGCTTTTGCCCGCCAGGGGGCTCTTGCGTTTACAAGAGGAGCACATCAGCAGGAAGCAAAAAGAAAGAAGGGAAAAGGTCAGTATTCTCATTACCAGGGACAAACATTCTAAAGTTGCAGATTTAATACAACTTTTGAAACCCTATTTGTTTTAGCTCCATACCGTTTGAAGATACCTTTTATGGCATGCTCCTGATTATGATGAATGTGAGTATTTTTGAATATCTTCAAAAACGCTCACCCTCCGCAGTATGAAATTATTGGTCGCTTTCTTTTTAATTTTTATTCATTCAATACAAAGCCAGGCCGCCACCAATGTGTTTGGCGTCGTATTTATTGATACCAATGGCAATGGAATCCGGGACAAAACGGAAGCTGGGTTGAAAGGTATC
Source organism: Cyclobacteriaceae bacterium (assembly GCA_043779775.1). Taxonomy (GTDB): domain Bacteria; phylum Bacteroidota; class Bacteroidia; order Cytophagales; family Cyclobacteriaceae; genus ELB16-189. The sequence goes on along the minus strand of JAYWDP010000516.1, from coordinate 4,467 downwards.
TCTGTTTCGGACCAGGCGACTGTAGTGCAAACGGATGCCAACGGATTCTACCAGATAACCAACAGCAAGGGCTATGGCTATGTTTTTATTAGCATGCCCCAGGGATACAAGGCGGTCAGATCATTTTATAACAAGATTAACCTGGCCCTTGGAAATGCCCAGGCCGATTTTCCATTGGTTAAAGTGGTAAGCCCCACGCAATTCAAATTCATACATGCCTCTGATACCCATGTCAGCGACATGAGCCTGGACCGGATGAACAAGTTCAAGGCTGTGGTTGATTCCATCAAACCCGATTTTATTCTGGTGACCGGTGACCTGGTGAAAGATGCGCTCAGGGTACCCGAAAGTGAAGCTTCATCTTTATTTGAATTATATAAAAATGAAATTCTTAAATTCCAGGTGCCAGTATGGAATGCCCCCGGCAATCATGAAATTTTCGGCATCGAACGAGAGCTATCGCATGTCAGTAAGGAGAATCCTTTGTATGGCAGGAAAATGTACCGCCAATACCTCGGACCCGATTACTATTCTTTCAACTTTGGCGGCATTCATTTCATAGCACTTAATTCCATGGACTTTGATGACCAATGGTATTATGGATCTATTGATTCCGTCCAGCGGGAATGGCTCCGGAAAGATCTTGCGTTGATACCCCCCACATCACCGGTCGTGACGTTTCAGCATGTACCTTTTATTTCTGGACAACTCAGTATTTCAGGATTCACAGAGACGGGGCCTGGCAGGACATTGGAACGCGAAAAAGGAATTTTTAAATTCAGGCATGTTGTATCCAATGCCATTGAAATCATTGGGCTGCTACGCACCCGTCCATTCCCCCTCGCATTGGCAGGCCATCACCATTCCCGACAGTTGTATTTTCTGGAAACGGATGGACAACAAACTCGATTTGAACAAGCCGCTGCCGTCGTGGGCCCAAGCGAACAAGGCGCATTGAAAATGCCCTCTGGTGTAACTTTATATGAAGTGATCAATGGAGAGATTGGGGAGAGTATTTTTATTAAGATAAAATAGACAAATCTTAAAGGAAATTTTCCAGTTCTGAAATGTAAAATACATTGCCACAGATTACAGGCCTGCCTGCACGAAGCCGTTTCGGCGAAGGCAGGGATTAACACGGATTATTTTTTCTATCAATCTATGTCAAATGAGAGTAAGCCCTCGTCGCTGAGATTCAAAGCATTCAACGACGATAAAATGAATGAGGCGCGCCGACCAGGCAACGCCTCACTGATAACTCAATACTTAACTTAATAATTTTTATGCTGCTGCGGTGGCAGTCTCTTCTACCTTATGCTTTTTAGGTTTGCTGCGCTTGTACTCCTTTTTCAGGATATGCGAAAACTCTACCGCCATCTTCCTGGTAGTACGGTTGATGAGTTTCTTAACTTTCTTATTGGGCTTCGGCAATTCGAGGTGACCTATCGACTGCTGAAGAGAATCCTTCAAAAGTGTTCTCAATGCTTTTTTTGATACTTTTTTCTGTTCCATGCGAGGGGCTTGTTTATGAATATCAAATTTAGGGGAGGTTAACCGATTATTAATCCCTGAATCAGGCAAGAAATACACATCTTGTCAACAACGCAAAAGCACTGAAAATCAGTGCTTTACATTACTGTATGTGGACAACTCCCAGGCCTATACCCCATTATTCATAGCGCAGGGAACCAACAGGATTTGGACCTGGCCGCTTTAAGAGATTTAAATGATACGGTAATCCATGCAATAATGGGATCTTCGTTACCAAAATATTTAATCGCAAGCGCTTGCGTGAGAACGATCGTATTGGGCTCCTTCAGTCTCAATGGGACTTTAGTCCTTAAACTTGGATTCAAAGTATTAGTCTACTCGTCCCGCAAGGTTTTGGTGGGATTCAAAGAAGCCGTGCTTACCGTTTTATAGCCCACCGCCAGAATAGCAATCACAATCATGGCGAGTACGGAAGCGGATAGGCTCACCACATCCAGCTTGGCATAATATTCCCAGATTGAATCCATGAGGGCGTTGGCCGCGAAATATCCCAGGGACCCACCAATCACGGTAGCGATACCAAGATTTATGATGAATTCATAATTAATGACCGTGGCAATATTTGTCAGGGAGGCACCCAGCACTTTTCGCACGCCAATCTCTTTCATCTTCTTCACAATATTAAGAGACACGAGGGTATATAAACCGATACCCGTCATGAGCGCGGCAAAGAATCCCAGAAAGCCAAACATCGTTACCACGTTGGCATTGATCTCATTCGTCTCCTGAAGTTCTTGTTCAATCATTTGGCCATTGTACTGCGTGTTGGGGAAAACTTCTTTCCACTTCTTCTCCATGAAGGTGTTCATCTCCGCCATCTTCTTAGGGTCAACCTTTACCAGCAGTTGCCGGTACTTTTCAGGAGACGTATACCTGACCATCAAAGGTCCAACCGGCTCCCACAGCGCCCGGGCATAAACATCCCTGACAACTCCTACGACAAAGAACTGGGCCGTATCCATCCACACCAGACGCTTTCCTATCGGACTGTCTTTCCATCCAAATTGCTTTACAAATTCTTTGGAAACCAACACAGATTCTTTTCGGTCTGTCTCAGAATCCTTAATAAATCCACGGCCCTCCAACAATTCCATATCCATTACCTCAAGGTAATTATCACCCACATCCATAATGTCTACTTCGCGTTCGATGGATTCACACTTGACAGGATCATTGTAAAAAGAAGTCGCGATATGATCTTTGGTCCCGGCAATTAATTCAATGTCTTTGCTGGAAGCCAACGCATCGCGGTAGGTATTGAAGGAGCCTTCATTGTTTACCCAGGCTGAAATGACACCATGCGTGGTGAAGCCTAAATCGTAATTCTTTTGGTATTCACCATTGGAAAAAAAAGCTACCCCCATGATGATCCCCAGCAAGGAGATAACAAACTGTCCTCCCAGCAATACCCGCGTGAACCAATTGGTTCCACCGAATTTTGCATTGCCTTTTAAAATACTCACTGGTTCAAAGGAAGTGATATAGAAGGACGGATATCCGCCTGCGATGACCGCTGTGATGGTTAGGAGTGCTATGAGAAACATCAAAATTCCGGCATTCTCTACATAGCTCAGCTTCAGCTCAAGCCATGGCCACATGGCATCATAGGCAGGCACAAGAAATTCAGCCAAAAGGAGTCCCATGAGAAGGCCAAAAAAACAAAGGATCAGATTTTCCCCCAGAAACTGGAATATGAGCTGTTTCCTCAGCCCCCCCATCACTTTACGAATTCCGATCTCTTTTAGTCTACGGCTTGAAATAGCAATGGAGGTATTCGTGAAATTGAAACACGCCAGCAGCAACAGCATCCCAGCCATGATGGCAGGTACCGTGATCGCTTCATTTGGGATGCCTCCATTTAACCAATCGTTATCTACGCGGGGATTCTGGCGATTCCTTTGCATCATCCCCTTTAAATTTTCAAGGTAGTATGAAGTCACCTTAAAATCTTCGCGGGCTTTATTTTGCGGCTCAACATAAACCTGCAATTGACGTTCTACTTCTTTTATGCGGGATGGGTTCTCTATCTCCAGAAAAAGTGTGGTCCAACGTTTCCAACTTGTTTCACTTTGATCAGCATCAAGATTGATGTCCCAAAAATTATCAAATAAGGTAATGGCTTCAAACCGGACGCTTGAATTCTCGGGCTGGCGCTCGAAAACACCGCCTATGGTAAACTCTTTCAATTCACGTTGACCACTCTTCTTCAACACGATTTGGGTGATTTGCTTCCCCACCACATCCTCGGTGTTAAAATATTTCCTTGCGAGCTGATCACTGATAAATGCTTTTGACTTATCCTGAAAATCGGCCAAGGAGCCATACTTCAGCTTGTATGTGAACAATTCAAAAAATGCAGAGTCTGCAAAAGCAAATTGCGTACCGAACACCTCATCACCAATGCGTACGTCCGTGTAGGTTGGATGATAACGCACTACCTTCGAAACATCCTTAAAATTATGTCGTACGTGGCCTCCCAGGGCCATGGGCGCACTACCATAGCGATCCCGTTTTCCCTGAAACTCCCTCCACAGCTGAACCCGGTAAATTTTCTCAGCATTCAACTGGGTCTTGTCCCAGTCATGGCTGAATTGCCAGTTGAGGTATGCCACAATGCAGGTAGCGATGGCGATGCCCATGCCGAATACATTGATGAAGATGAAGAGCTTGTTCTTCATCATGCTGCGGAGGGTGATGAGCAGGTAGTTTTTTATCATATCATTTTATCCCAGATCTCTCTTTAGACGATTACCGTTTATTTTAGTTGCTTACAATGCAATCAATTCCATAGACACGTACCCGGCACAACCGTTGCATTGCAATGCCAAGAATTATGCCATGACGAATCCAATGAAATTTGAAGGCTTCCTATCAATCCACTGTTCCATGATGAACAATCGGTGTCCGGTGCCTGAC
>JAYWDP010000515.1:0-2998 GCA_043779775.1 Cyclobacteriaceae bacterium | reverse complement strand
CTATTGTAGGACATGGAAACTTCATTGAAGTATTTGTTGATTGTCCATTAGAAGTTTGTGAGCAACGGGATATAAAGGGCTTATATAAAAAGGCCCGTTTGGGTGATGTTAAGAACTTCACAGGTATCACTTCACCCTATGAGCGGCCGCTCAATCCCGATATTACTATAAGGACTCACCTTCAAAGTCTAAATGAATCACTAACTTTGCTCATCTCGTATATCGTTCCAAGGATTTTATGAATCAATATTACTTAAGCCATTTAAAAGAGCTTGAATCGGAAGCTATCTACATAATTCGTGAAGTGGTGGCGCAGTTCGAAAAACCTGCCTTACTATTTTCCGGTGGTAAGGATTCAATCGTATTGGCGTACTTATCACACAAAGCTTTTTACCCTGCACGCATACCATTTCCATTAGTGCATATTGATACAGGCCACAACTTCCCGGAGACTATGGAGTACCGTGATTGGCTGGTGGATGAATTGGGAGTTCGTCTGGTGGTGGGTTCTGTTCAAGAAAGCATTGACAAGGGCCGGGCCAAAGAAGAAACGGGCATCAACGCCAGCCGGAATGCCTTGCAAACAGTAACACTGCTTGACACTATCGAACAATATAAGTTTGACGCCGCCATGGGCGGAGCACGCAGGGATGAAGAAAAAGCACGAGCCAAAGAAAGGTTCTTTTCACATCGCAATGAGTTTGGGCAATGGGATCCAAAAAATCAACGACCTGAGTTGTGGAATATTTTCAACGGCCGGAAACATCAGGGCGAGCATTTCCGTGTGTTCCCGATCTCTAACTGGACAGAGATGGATGTATGGCAATACTTATACACAGAAACTATTCCGATACCTAAACTATACTATTCACACCAACGTGAAGTGATCGTTCGTGATGGAACGATACTTTCTACATCCCCGTGGTTGAAGCTAAAGCCAGGTGAGAAACCGGTTCAGAAGACCGTACGCTTTCGCACCTGCGGTGATATGCCCATCACTGGGGCAGTGGAGTCGGAGGCCGACACCATGGAAAAAATTATTAGCGAAGTAGCCGCTTCACGCAAAACCGAACGTGGTACAAGGGCTGATGACAAGCGGGGCGAAACAGCGATGGAGGATAGGAAAAAATCGGGGTACTTTTAAATCGTTGACTATTTCGGGTTGTTCGTTATTCATAAATCAAACAGCCAAGAACCGACGACGAACAACCAACAACAAAGAAAGAATGAACCAACTCTTACGATTCACCACAGCAGGGAGTGTAGATGATGGCAAAAGCACGCTCATCGGCCGCTTGCTATTCGACAGCAAATCAATTTTTGAAGATCAGCTTGAAGCCGTTATGGCCTCCAGTACCAAAAAGGGTTTTGACTATGTCGACTTATCCCTGCTTACCGATGGATTGAGGTCAGAACGGGAGCAGGGAATCACCATTGATGTGGCCTATCGTTATTTTGCGACCCCCAAACGCAAGTTTATCATTGCCGACACACCCGGACACATTCAGTATACACGCAACATGGTAACCGGGGCATCTACAGCCAACCTGGCGCTGATATTAATCGATGCAAGAAAAGGATTGATAGAACAGACCTTTCGTCATTCCTTTCTCGCCTCGCTGCTCAAGATTCCACATATCATTGTATGCGTGAATAAGATGGACCTCGTGGACTATAAAGAAGAAGTTTATCAAAAAATTGTTGATGAATATAAAGCTTTTTCAGCCAAGCTCGAGGTACATGACATTCAATTTGTGCCCATCAGTGCATTACTTGGAGATAATGTAGTAAACCGTTCTAGCAATATGGACTGGTATCAGGGCGCTACGCTTCTTCATATGCTTGAAACTGTCCACATTGAAAGTGATCACAATCACATTGACAGTCGCTTTCCGGTTCAGTACGTCGTGCGCCCACAAACACACGGGCATCAGGATTTTCGGGGTTATGCAGGAAGAGTTGCTGGTGGAATTTTCAGGGTGGGTGAAGAGATTCTGGTATTACCTTCCGGCTTTACCTCCAAAATCAAAACGATCGAATTTGGTACTGAACAATTGCAGGAAGCTTTTGCTCCGATGTCAGTGACGATCACCCTGGAAGATGATATTGATATCAGCCGTGGAGATATTATTGCCAAGCCTACCAACCATCCTCAAAGCAATCAGGATATTGAGTTGATGATATGTTGGATGAATCAGCGACCGATGACCCTGCATTCAAAATTTTATTTGCGTCATACCACACGCGAGACGAAAGCGGTGCTAAAGGAAATTACATACAAATTAGATATAGGTTCGGGAACGCGATTGGAAGGAGTTGAGCAGTTGACGATGAATGACATTGCCCGTGTTAAACTGCGCACAGCCCAGCCTTTAGAGTTTGACAGCTATCGTAAAAATCGAATAACGGGAAGTCTTATTCTGGTTGATGAAGGAACTAATGAAACAGTGGCTGCGGGAATGATCATTTAATTCCAGGATTCAAGTCACCCATAACCTAAATAATAAATGGATAATCTCTTATCACTGGCAATCCAGGCATGCGAAGCGGCATGCATAAAAATTATTGATGTCTATAACTCGGGGGACTTTCAAACAGAATCCAAAGGAGACAACTCCCCCTTGACGCTGGCTGATAGAAAGGCACACGAGGTAATTGAGTCTATCCTGCGTCCTTCCAACCTTCCTCTCTTAAGCGAAGAAGGTAAGAACATACCGTACGAGGAGAGAAGACATTGGAAAAGATTCTGGATGGTTGATCCCCTCGATGGCACCAAAGAATTTTTAAAGCGCAATGGAGAGTTTACAGTCAACATTGCCCTGATCGAAAATAAAATCCCGGTTTTGGGAATAGTGGCGGTTCCCGTTACGGGTGACTTGTTTTATGCGCAACAAGGATCGGGGGCATTCATAAAGCGTGAAGGAAGAATAAGTCCGTTGGCCAAACGGTTACCATTTGATTTAAAGAAATCGGGGGTGAGGGTGGTTGCCTCTCGTTC
>JAYWDP010000514.1:0-3001 GCA_043779775.1 Cyclobacteriaceae bacterium | reverse complement strand
ATTCAAATCGCGTGCAAACCCAATCTGTATATGGTCAGGTGAACCTGGCTTTTAAGGAGGGTATTTTCCTCGATGCAAGTTTGCGGAACGAATGGGATTCGCGTCTTCCTAAACCGTATAACTTCAGTTATCCATCTATAGGACTTTCAGCTGTTTTATCGGATCTGATTACCCTGCCATCTGCCGTGTCGTTCTTAAAGCTAAGTGGCAACTATGCAGCGGTTGGTAACGGCGGACAGCCCCAGATACGGTTCAATACGTATGGCTATAGCCAAGGGGCGGGCCATGGATTTATTACGAGAAGCGCAACGAAGGCTATCCCTGATTTAAAGCCTGAACTTGTAAAGAATGTAGAATTTGAAATCGACGCCAAGTTTGCGCATAACAGGATAGGATTTAAATTTGCGGTGTACAGAAGCAATTCATTTAACCAACTGCTGAGGGTTAAACTGCCCGCTGCCTCAGGCTTCTATGATCAATATATTAATGCCGGTAATATTCAGAACCAGGGCTTGGAGTTATTTCTAACCGCATCACCCATTAAGACTGCTAATTTAAGCTGGGACATTGCTTTTAATTTGGGCATGAACAAGAATAAAATAATTAAATTAACAACGGATATTAATAAAACTAAGGAATTTGCAGTATCGGAAAGTGGGTTTGGCCGCTCTGCCACACCGCAGATCAAGGAAGGTGGCAGTTATGGGGACATGCAGGGATTCTTTTGGATGAAAGATACGCAGGGAAGACACCTGGTTACGGCGGGGGGCTTGCCGCTGTCGAGTATAACAACGGGTGAAAATGGACTTATTGGCAATTTCAACCCAAAGGCAACTCTTGGTCTCACCAATACGGTAGAATACAAAGGACTAAGGCTGAATTTGCTGGTGGATGGCCGTATCGGTGGCGTTATTCTTGATGGCACAGAGCAATTGCTCGCCTACAATGGAGCTACTAAAGCAACCATTGAGCATCGTGAGGGCACCTGGAATTTGGGCGGCGTTGACGCTAGCGGCAGCCCCGGTGTAGCCATCAGTGATGTGGGCAGCTCAGCTGCACAGAAATACTGGACGACCGTCACGGGCGGGCGCTATGGCTCAGCCGAATTTTTCACCTATGATGCCACTAATTTCAGGATCCGCGAGCTTTCATTGGGATACAAGATTCCGGTACCCAGCAACTTTTTTATTAAGGCTGCTAGGTTTAGCATAGTGGCCCGTAACTTATTGTTCCTTTACAGGGGCAGTGCCAAATTGGCCATCCCAGGATTGGCAAAGCGCAAAATGGGTTTCGACCCGGATATGTCCTTGGGTAATGGTAACTGGCAAGGTATCTCCTACGGTACTATGCCTTCGACCCGCAGTATTGGTTTTAACCTTCAACTTAGTTTCTAATTCGTAGAAAAACATAAATTGCTGAAAACATGAAAAGTTATAAGATATTGTTAAAGAAATATGGTAGCGTACTACTGCTATGCTGTATCGTTGTAGCGATGTCGTGTACCAAGGACTTTGATTCAATCAATACCAACAAGAATTCGCTTTCTAATTTGGGAGCTTCTCAACTTCCGTTTCTTTTTTCGAAGGCACAGTCGGTAGCAACTAACAATGGGTGGAATTACCAGATAGCGCAGAACCTTTTTCATGATCAATACTGCCAGTACTTTGCTAACACTACAACCTATTTTCCATCGGATAGGTTGGTTATTCGAATGGATTGGATCAGGGCGGCGTGGAACCCTATATATACTGAGGCAGTGCCTCAATTACAGACTATTATGCAAACGGCGGACCCCGCTTCTGCTGAAAGTGCTATTGCCAGCATTTGGTGGGTTTATACTTTCCACCGGTTAACAGACACATGGGGCCCAGTTCCTTATTTTAAAGCTGGTGTAGCCGGAGTCGGGGTGCCCTATGACGCCCCGGACTTAATCTATGATGACTTCTTCACAAGGTTGGACGCTGCCGTGACCATTCTGCAAGGCAAGACCGACGAACAGCCTTATGGCACTTTTGATCTTATTTACGGTGGAAATGTAAACAGTTGGATAAAGTTTGCCAATACCCTTCGGCTGCGTCTGGCAATCAGGGTATCCGGAGTAGCCTCTAAGGCCGCGATGGCGAAGACGCAAGGTGAAGCAGCCGTTGCTGCCGGAGTTCTCACAACCAGTCCCGCTGATGATGCCCTGATCATCAGAACCAAGAAAGGCGACGATTTTAATGGATTGTCAATCATGGATTGGAATGAATTCAGAATGAGTGCGGCGATGGAGTCGGCTCTGAAGGGGTACGCTGATCCGCGGATGGGAATTTATTTCCTGCCTTCAGTGAAAACGGGCGATTATGAGGGATTGAGAAATGGACTTACATCTGCAGACATGGCCGATCCGCTTAATAAAGCGGACAACAATTCTCATCACGGTGCGCGTTGGTCTTCCGCCACTGGCCTGGAAACACCTTCGAATGTAATGGCTACAGCGGAGGCTTGGTTCCTTCGCGCTGAGGGAGTATTATTGGGTTGGAATATGGGAGGCGGATCAGCTCAGACTTATTATGAAAACGGTATCACGGAGTCTATGCACCAATGGGGTATTACGGACGGTATTGTAATTGACAAGTACATCAAGAGTCTCAACGTTCCGGTCGCACCTGGCGATTTTCTTAACTCACCTCCGTTGACCGATATTCCTGTTGCATTCGGGGCGGGAACAGCTACGACGACAGCAAAACAAAGAGAACAGATTACGATGCAAAAATGGCTGGCTTTGTATCCGGAAGGCGTGGAAGCCTGGGCTGATATCCGGCGAAGTAATGCGCTGAAACTTTATCCTGTGGCTACCTCTGATAATGCAGATCTGCCCTCCACACCTAGTAATCCAGCTACTGATCATATTAGGAGAATTCCATTTCTCAATGATGAGAAGCAGACCAATGGTGAAGAAGTTACAAAGGCAATCCTGCTGCTAGGTGCCGGCGAAACTGGGGATAAAATAGTTACTAAA
>JAYWDP010000513.1:0-3010 GCA_043779775.1 Cyclobacteriaceae bacterium | reverse complement strand
TCTTCACTTCAAAGATGCAGCCGGTGTAATAGCTGAGACCCCGGGCCAGGGCAATATCAAATTCGACCCGCTCTTCACTGGCTCCGTAGGCCGTTAGTAAGGAGAACACCTGGTTTAATGCTTCAACACTTTTCTTTCCATTTCCTATAGCTGACAGTTGTTGGGTGAGGAATTCAATTTTTTGTTTTGCACTTCCCTTGAAATTTAAAATCTTAAAAAGTAAGGCAATGTGAGTTTCCTGGAATCCCTTCAGCCTCAACTCATCAACAACCTTTTCTTCTCCGATTTTGTCCAGTTTATCAATCGCCACAAAAAGGGACCCTTCATTTTCTTTTGCACCTATTAATTCAGCCATCCCTGAAAGTATTCCGCGATGATTGATTTTGATGGTGTAGTCAGTAATGTGTAAACCGGAAAAAACTTCTTTGATCATGAGGATGATTTCCGCCTCACATATCAATGAGTCAGTTCCCACAACGTCGGCGTCACATTGATAAAACTCACGGTACCGTCCTTTCTGCGGGCGGTCCGCACGCCATACCGGCTGGATCTGGTATCGCTTGAAGGGGAATGTAATTTCATGACGGTTCATCACGACGTAGCGCGCGAAGGGGACGGTGAGGTCGTACTTAAGTCCTTTTTCAGCGATATCGAAGGTGGTAAGCTTTGAGTTTTTGGTTTCAAGTTTCTTGGGGTCTACATCCTTTAAAAAATCTCCGGAATTTAGAATCTTAAAAAGCAATTGATCTCCTTCCTCTCCATACTTTCCCATAAGGGTAGAAAGGTTTTCCATGGCGGGTGTCTCCAGCGGCTGGTAGCCATATTTTTCAAACACTTTACGAATGGTTTTGAAAATAAATTGACGTCGGGCCATCTGGATGGGGCCGTAGTCGCGGGTGCCTTTGGGTATCGAGGGTTTGTCCATAGAATAGCCCCAAAACTAAGCAGTTTACCGTTCAAATTTTCTATAAACAGGTCGTCCCTATGGGACTTGTACCGCGCCACAATTAAGTAGGGAAAATCCTAATACCCTGAATTCCCGTTCCAAGGTTGCAGGGAGCGTTAATTCAATTATATTTGCGGCTCTCAAAATTAAAAAGATATGTCAGTTACCCGTTTAAAGCGCAAAAACCGCAAAGATAAGGCCAAAGCCTCCCGCAGAAGAACCACCCTGAAGATCCAAAACTTCCAACCTGTTGCCAAGGGCGTGGACATCGAGAAGATCAAAGAAGAATTCAAAGCAAAGAAAGCGGCTATAAAGTAGCTTTTGAGTCTTGGCTGTTGGCCTTTGGCTCCAGGCTCCAAAATTTTAACATAGACCTTCGAATATTATCATTTGAAAAATTATTGATGAATTCTTGGCAGCATGGCCAACAGCCAAAGGCCAAGAGCTAACATCCTCTCTTTCCCAGCTCAATCACTTCCATTTTTCTGATTCTTGCTTCTGTGATTTCCATCCTGATAATAGTTTTAATTGCATGGAACCCCTGATTGCCGGCGGCACCGGGATTTAGATACAGCATATTCAACTTCTCATCTTTTTTTACACGGAGAATATGGGAATGACCGCAGATAAAGACATTCGGGACTTTCTCTTTCAGAATTTTCTTTATTCGGGGGTTGTAATTGGGTGGGCCGCCGCCGATGTGCGTCATCCATACTTTCAGGCCTTCACAATCAAACCAAAGGTCTTCGGGAAAACGCGTTTGTAAATTTCTGTCATCGATATTTCCGAACACCGCCCGAAGCGGTTTGAAATTTTCCAGTTGATTGACGAGTGCTTCCTCTCCCAGGTCGCCGGCATGCCAGATTTCATCACAGTCCCGGAAGTGATCAAAGACTTTGGGATCAAGATAACTGTGTGTGTCAGAGAGCAGGCCGATTTTCAAAGTGAAATAATCATCTTTAAGATGTAAAAATTTAGTGATGTAATCAAATTCATTGTCATATTTGCGATGGGAGATAGTATTCAATACTTACCTCCTTTGTTGTTTCATTCAAAGCAATCAAAATATTTTAAAACAGAATATCAAGTGAGATACCTGACGATTATCCTCTGTGTTTTTTTCAGCAGTCTTATCCATGCGCAGGAATTTGGATTTAAGTTTGGTCACGTTTCGATAAGCGATTTAAGTGCTAAGGTTTATGACCTGGATACAACTGCCAATGCCATTGTTCTGGATGAATTTGGCTATGCCGTCATTAACATTGATGAGGGTAAATTAATTTTGGAACGCCATCTAAAAATTAAAATTTTGAAGCAAGCTGGATTTGATGAAGCAAATTTTCAGATTTATTTGTATACCGGTGGGGGGGAGAAGGAAGCAGTCCGGAACATCACGGCTTCAACTTTTAATCTGGAGGGAGCGGCTATCCGTGAATCCAAAATGGACGCTAAAAATATATTCACCGATCGCAACCCAAAGTATGATTTAATCAAATTTACGCTACCTGATATTCGTGTGGGAAGTGTTTTGGATGTTCTTTATACCATTGAGTCACCCTATATTTTCAATTTCAAGCCTTGGGAATTCCAGGCCGAAATACCAAAATTGCGAAGCGAATATTGGGCGCAAATTCCTGCCAATTATGATTACAATATTACCGTGAAAGGGCCTTTTCCATTATCAAAAAATGAAACTTCGGTTATCAGAGAGTGCTTTACGTATGGATCGATCAAATCAGATTGTGCGTTGTACAAATTGGCAATGATCAATATTCTGTCGTTTAAGGAAGAAAAGTACATGACAGCGAAAAGTAATTTTCTTTCCTGTATCAATTTTGAGCTTTCTGAGATAAAGTATTTTGACGGACGTGTTAAGCGGTTTACAAATGAATGGAAAGATGTTGACGAGGAGCTCGAACGCCATAAGGATTTTGGATTGCAGATCAAGAAGGGCAGGAATTTGTGGGAAAATCAAATTCATGAACTGATGGCCGGGGAAAGCGATCCACTCAGTCAGGCAAAAATTATCTATCGTTTTGTGACGTCCCAATTTCGATGGGATGG
>JAYWDP010000512.1:0-3015 GCA_043779775.1 Cyclobacteriaceae bacterium | reverse complement strand
CTGAAGTGAAACACAAAGACGAAATCGATTTGTCTCACAGCGAGTTTCTCACACTCGACAGAGACTATGCCTCTGCTGCCAAAGCCGTGGATCTCCTGTACGTCAAAGACAATGTGGTCGGCATTTCCCGCAAGGCAGCGAGGAAGGGATTTACCTATTCCTATAAATCAAAGGCCATTGCCGACAAGAAGACCCTCGAGAGAATAAAAAAACTAGCCATCCCGCCAGCCTGGGCGAAGGTGTGGATTTGTCCGAAGCCCACCGGACATGTGCAAGCTACCGGCATTGACGAAAGAGACCGTAAACAATACCGCTATCACACCCAATGGAACAAGGTGAGAAGCGAAACCAAGTTTCACCGGCTATTTGAATTTGGCAAAGCCCTCCCCACCCTCCGACTGCAATTGGAGAAAGATATTTCCACTGAGTCGCTGTCACAACGAAAAGTATTGGCGGCAGTCATCCTTCTGATGGAGCGAACCTACATACGGGTGGGCAACTATGGCTATGAGAAGATGAATGGATCGTACGGGCTCACCACCCTCAAAGACAAGCACGTGGTGATCAAGCAGGGCGAAATGAATTTTGCCTTCAAAGGCAAGAAGGGCGTCCATCACAAAATCTCGTTGATGAATAAAAAATTGGCCAAGGTGGTGAAAGAATGCAGGGACATCCCCGGCGAGGAACTTTTTCAATACTATGGAGCTGATGGCAAACGCAGGGATATTGACTCCGGCGATGTAAACCAGTATATCAAAGAAGCCTCCGGCATGGACTTCAGTGCAAAAGATTTCCGGCTGTGGGCCGGCTCTCTGAATATCCTCCGTTCTTTTAAGTCCATGGGCCAGGCGTTGAATGCCACGGTATGCAAACAAAATGTGCTGCGGGCGTTGGATGAAGTCAGCGCGAAGCTGGGCAACACCCGCATCGTCTGCCGCAAGTATTATGTCCATCCCGGCCTCATCCGCCTGTACGAGGAAAACAACCTTGAAAAATATTTAAAGCACCTCGACAAACTCGAAGGCAGCTACGGCAAATCAGGACTCACAGGTGAGGAGACCGTGCTGATGAGGATTTTGAAAGGGTTTCATTAGGGAAATAGTTAATCGTTGTTAGTTGATCCTGCCTACCGCAGGCAGGCGTTGTTGGGTCCCACGAATAACAAGCAACTAACGACCCACAACCAATCCCTAATTAATCCTTCCCAAATCCATGACTTCAATCATAACTATCTGCAAGAATCTTGGGACGACGCGAACAACCATCAACTAACAACGAATAACTCTTCAGTTTTTTGTTCTTATCTTCCTATCCGTTTCCAATCCAATGAAAATGAATACTGAAAACCCAAATAAAACCTGGAGCCGCCGCCGCTTCTTTAAGCAGTCATTGGCCGCTTCGGCCGGAATGGTCGCAGTCGGCAGCACAACACCTCTGCTGGCGTCAACCTCTTCGGCTGAGACAAAGATCTGGATCACGGATCTCAGGTGTGCTGTCATCAAAGGACATGTGGTCATACGCATCCTAACCAATGTCGGAGTCAACGGATATGCCATGGCGGAGTTTACCAAACCGTATCTGAAACCCTTTGTGATGTTCTACAAAGATTATATAGTAGGCATGGACCCGACCGACGTGAGCCAGGTGACCATGAAGATCCGCAGGATGGGAAGTTTCAAGCCCTGGGGCGCGGCCGTGAGCGCCATCGAGATTGCCTTGTGGGACATCGCTGGAAAAGTGGCCAACGTTCCGGTATACAAACTGCTCGGGGGCAAGGTCCGGAATAAAGTGCGGGTTTACAGCGGTGGCGGCAAGCCTGCGATGACACGATTTGACCCGACAGAATTTGCGGAGGTTGCCACCTGGGTGAAAGAAGCAAAAGAAGGCTATACCATCGGCAAGTTTGCCCTTGCCTTTCACAGCAGTATGCCCCTGACGACCCCGAATTTTTATTACGGTGCTCCTCTTTCACCCGCTAATGCTACGGCACCTGTGCCCAAAAATGTTGCCCATCCCTATAAAGGTGCGCTCACAGAGAAGGGAATGAAACATATCATCGCCTGTGTGGAGGCCATCAAGAAAGTGTTGGGTGATGATATTGGAGTTGCCCTGGATATGGGGCCGGGACATTCGATCAGCGATTCCATACGACTTGCCCGGGCGCTTGAGCCCATGAACCTATTATGGATGGAGGACCTCATCACGGGAGACTATACACCCTACGTCATGGCCGACCGCTACCGGGAAGTGACGATGAGTACCACCACACCCATACACACCGGCGAGCAGATTTATCTGCGTGAGCATTTTAAAGAGTTGTTTGAAAAGCAGGCCGTACGCGTCATCGGCCCTGACCCTGCTGATGTCGGTGGCATAGCAGAGTTGAAATGGGTAGCTGAATATGCCGATCTGCACGGCATACAAATAGCACCCCACGGTGTTGCCGATGGACTGCTGGGTCTTGCTGCCCTCGTTCAAGTATCGGCAGCCATGCCTGAAAACTACCTTGCTTTTGAATACCCGGTCTCCACCCCCGAATGGTATGAGATGGTGGAAGGATTACCGGATCCCATTGTGAAGAATGGACATATTGAGGTGTGGGACAGGCCGGGAATGGGTGTGGATATTAAAGTTAGCGTGGCGAAGAAATATCTGAGTGGAGAAGACAAGAATTTTTTTGATTGAATTATCAAGTCCAAAGTTCAAGGTCTAATGTTTAAAGTTCTCAGCGAGCCAACATTGGAAGCCCGGTCAAAATAAGGAGTTGAGAAGCAGGGCATTAATAACTTCGAAAAAGGTTGATATTTTTTGTTGGTGAAGAACACCAACAAAGGCGAGAGTTGTCGTTATTGTCGTTCCTGTCCTTGTGCCACTCTTTATTATATATAGTTAACGTCTTTGTCCGACCCTATGGCAGCCAGTCGAGTCACGCAAGGGAGTTTCACCCCTGCGTTCTCACAGAACCGTACGTGAAAGTCTCCCTTCATATGCTTACGCCGAAGCTTCAGCATAGGC
>JAYWDP010000511.1:0-8689 GCA_043779775.1 Cyclobacteriaceae bacterium | reverse complement strand
GGCGGAAATTCCAACTGGCGCGGACCGATCTGGTTCCCGGTTAATTATTTACTTATTGAATCTTTACAACGGTTTCACCATTACTATGGTGATGACTTCAAAGTTGAACATCCGACAGGCTCTGGCATCATGAAGACCTTGAATGAAATTGCAGAAGATCTCTCAGCACGACTCGTCAACATCTTCAAAAAAGATAAAAACGGCCGTCGTCCTGTCTTTGGCAACTACGAGAAGCTGCAGACCGACCCGAATTTTTCCGATTACCTTCTGTTCTACGAATATTTTCATGGCGACAACGGGCGGGGCGTGGGCGCGACGCATCAGACGGGATGGACGGGGCTGGTGGCGAAGTTGATACAACCGAGAAGGGAGAAGTAGGTAAAGGAAAAGTAGGCAGTAGGCAGAAGTTCAAGTTGGTTGAAAGACTCATTACCTGTTTTAACAGCTTCACTGAAATAACGAATAATCTTATTTTCAAATTAAAGTTTTAATGAGTACCCAATTCCATTCCCAACAGCTCAATAGCTTCGAAGCAGCAAGCAGTCTCGAATGGCTTGAGACCAATGGACTGGGGGGATATGCGAGCTCCACGGTATCCGGTGCAAATTCACGACGATACCATGGGTTGCTGGTGGCCGCGATGAATCCGCCGGTGGGGCGAACGGTCGTGCTGTCAAAATTGGATGAAACACTGGTGTTGGGTGATCAACGTATTGAATTGGGTGCCAATCAATATCCCGGCACCGTTCATCCGCAAGGGTTTCAGTTTCTGAAAAGTTTTGAACGCAAAATGTTTCCAGAATTTATTTATGAATCTTCCGGCATTACATTAAAAAAAACTATTGGTGCCATCCATGGAGAGAATACGGTCGTTATTCTGTATGAAGTGATCGCAGCACCTTCTAAATTCAAACTGGAACTCCTCCCCCTTTGTTCTGCCCGCGACTACCATGCGCTTTGTCATGCGAATGACTCCCTGTATACTGGTTATCTCTTCGATGAAGGACTTTTCCAAACCAAAAACTACCAGGACTGTCCGGAGCTATTCATATCCGCGCCAGGATCAAATTTCATTCCCACGCAACAATGGTATTATCATCTTGAATATCCCATGGAGCAAAACCGGGGACTGGATTTTCGGGAAGACTTGTTCAATCATGGAAAATTTGAAGTGGAACTGGAGCCGGGAGAAACCCTGGGCATCTTCATCTCTACGCATGATCCAAAAGGAACCAATGCTACTCAACTCCTGAGAAAAGAAGAAAAACGAAGGGAAGCGCTGACCAGAAAATATACAAATCAGAAGACTTTGGTTTTGGCAGCGGACCAATTTATAGTGAAACGAGGGAGCGATTTAAAAACCGTCATTGCCGGCTACCACTGGTTCAGCGACTGGGGCCGCGACACGATGATCGCATTGCCCGGCCTGTGCCTGAAGACAGACCGATTCGAAGACGCCAGGAAGATTTTGCTGGCCTTTGCGGAAAGTGAAAGTGAGGGCATGCTTCCAAACCGTTTTCCCGACCAGGGTGAAGCCCCTGAATACAACACCGTGGATGCTACACTCTGGTTCTTCATTGCCATTTACAAATATTATAAAATCACCTCCGACATTGAATTTGTAAGAACCCTGATGCCTGTACTCAATGATATCATAGACTGGCATTATAAAGGAACCCGGTATAACATTCGCGTTGATACGGATGAATTATTATATGCCGGACAGAACGGCGTTCAACTTACCTGGATGGACGCCAAAGTTGGCGATTGGGTGGTGACGCCGCGGATAGGAAAGGCCGTTGAGATCAATGCGCTGTGGTATAATGCCCTTCATGTGATGTCCGAACTACTTTCCCACCTGAATCTTCTGCAGGAAGCGAGGGAATTCAAAGTCCGCGCTGACAAAGTGGGCAGCAGTTTTGAAAAACTCTTCTGGAATAAAGCCAAGGGTTGCCTGTATGATTATGTCAATGATGATCCCGACAGCTCCCGGACCAAAAATGACGACATCCGTCCCAATCAGATCTATGCGGTGAGCCTGCCGTTCCGGGTACTCTCCAAAGACAAAGCGGAAAAAGTTTTTAAAGTGGTCACTGAAAAATTACTGACCCCGCGGGGGTTGCGAAGCCTTTCGCAGGACCATCCCGATTATAAACCGATTTATCAGGGAAACCCCTGGCACCGTGACGGCGCTTACCACCAGGGGACGGTGTGGAGTTTTTTGTTGGGTGCTTATATCGATGCGCTCATGAACTTGAAAGGAGCCAAAGGTAAACCTGAAGCAGCCAAAATTATAAACACCATCCTGGAACATCTCAACGAAGCCGGTGTTGGCACCGTCTCTGAAATCTTTGATGGTGAACCTCCGCATCATCCACGAGGATGTATCGCCCAAGCATGGAGTGTGGGTGAGGTACTGAGGGTAGTGATGGAATATGAATTGATAAAGTGAAATAATTTCTTTGGGCACTCTCCTATTTCTTCACCCTCACAAACTCCACCATCGGATCATTCCCAATCGAAGTCTTTATTTTATCCACCACCCCAGCCTCATTCGTCAGAAAATTGAATTTTAAAATATATTGAGAGTAGAGTAATGGATATTCAGGTTATACAAATAGCCTTCACGAAAACCCAAGGTAGGTTTCAAATACTGCAGGCGGTCCATAATCTCATGCAATGTGTAACCTGACCCTGCCCACACACCATCCCACCGCGGTACCCCACTGCGATGACTCAACATGTCGCGCAGTGTAAGTTTCTCATCCAGTTCCGCTGAAGCAAATTTTAGTTCGTCAAAGAAAATAAATACATTTCCCGCTGATTACCGCAGATCAAAATACACGCAGATTTTCTTAGAATAATTCAATGATTCTCTGCGCTAATCTGCGAGTTCAATCCGTGATAATCTGCGGGAAACCTTAATTTGAAAAATCATCGTTTTTGATCAATTTCCCAACAAATAATAGAGTTGTCATTAGCTGCGCCTGTCCGCTGAAGCTGTCTGAGCGTAGGTGGGGAGTCGAAGCCTCTGTGTATATTCCCTCTGTGACCTTTATCGTAAAAAAATTTATTTCGTGTATTGCCATGCCCACCAGATCAAAACCAACTGCAGGGGAAGTCGTACGATAGTAAGCCAGAATTTCGGGTCGTTGTAGTGGTAATAGTTTACACTCATTTGAATGTTGGCGGGGAAGACCGCAAGCAATAGCAAAATGACCAACCACGCCCCGGTGCTTCTCGTGGCCGTTGGAATCAAAATCAGGGCAAAAATAATTTCAAGAGCCCCACTGATGTAATTCAATGCTGAAGGATAGGGAAGCCAGGAAGGTATTATCTTCAAATAAAATTTCGGATTGACAAAGTGGTTAATCCCCGCAGCGCCGTAGAATACTGCCATCACATAAAGAAAAATCTGTTTGACCATCTTGATTCCTTAAACTTTGAACCTTAGACCTGAACCCTATTAACCCTCCATCAAATTCCCGAAACTTAACAGAAAGAAAAATCACTAGAGTACTCTTTGCATTCCTTTGCGCCTCCGCGGTTAATTTTCTTCACTTAGGCGGAGATCTCATCAAAGTGAAAGGTTCAAGCGTTCCCATAAACTTTATAAACGCTATCCCGCAAGGGAACGGCTCGATCGGAAACAATAAACTCCAGCACTTCGGCGATAGCTTCCGGAGTGATCCAGGAAGTGAAATCCGCATTTGGCATAGCCTTCCTGTTTACGGATGTATCAATGGTACTGGGCACTACTACCGACGAAACCACATTTTTTTCAGCACCTTCCGCATTGAGATACTCCGATAATTTGAAAATGAGCGACTTGGAAAGACCATAGGCCAGCATGTTTTTACCATCTTTCGGTTGAAGGGCAGGACGGGCTCCAATAAATACTATCCTTCCTCCCGTTGACTGATTAACCATCTGCGAAAAAACCGGTCTTGCAACAAAGTAGGAAGTTTCAAAGTTTAAAGAATACATTTTCAAAAGGGCGGCACGGTCCGTTAATAATATATTACCCATCGCAAAACCTCCGACCAGCAGCAGTGCCGCATCAATTGTTTTATACTTGGCCACAACTCTTCTAACGAGGGCTTCAGTTGACTTCTCATCGGCCAGGTCCGCCTCCATCGTTTCAATGGAAGGAGAAACATCAAAGCCCAGCGTCTTGCCTGGCGATATGATCGCGATGATGGAATATCCTTTCGAAGCAAACTTCTCCACAGTTGCCTTGCCCAGATTGCCGGAAGCGCCTGTGATGATGACGTTTTTTGTCATGAATCTTTAATTACTGCCGCCAAATTTCATGGATTCTGCAATTTCCGCATCAAAGTCAGAGTCAAATTGAAAATCCCAAATCTCCCAACCACTGCCATTTTTATAAAGTTCAAAGGTAAACCGAATGGGCTCCCGTTGATAATACACGAAGTAGCTTACAATCCTGAACCGGCTGCTCACCGATTTCGATTTCAGCTCTTCATTGCCAAGATATTCGCCTAAAGGCTGAATTTTCTTTCCTAAATTCAAACCGACGGTCAGCATTTCATCGCCTTGTGTAGTGATCCATTTATTGGTTTCAAAAGCATACTTTAATGCATACTCATAACCTTTGCCTTTATAAAGATCAAAAAACCTGGTGATCAATTCCTGCCCGTCATCTTTAGCTTGCGCAAAAGCGAAACTTGTAAACAGGATAAAAAGAAAAGTGAACGCGTACTTTTTCATATAATAACAGTTTATTGTATAAATCAAAACATACCAAGTTAGATAATTTAATATAACCCAAACTAAGACCCAGTAACCCAACTAATTTATAAAAAAAACCGAAAGTCATTGTACCTCAACCTGCCAGTTGATTTTCTTCAGGCTGAGAAGGCATTTTCAGCGGACGATCTACCCCTTTGGATAGCCATGGATCGAAAGTAAAGTCAATATACCCTTAGAACGGATTAACATTAATTATCGATCCCAATCATTCGGCAAGGCCCTATCCATGCAAATAATTACATTTGACACATGAAAAAATGGATCGCGTTGGCAATCGGAACAACCCTCATTTTCTTTGTAGGCAGAACACTCTACACAGCCGGATCATTCAAAACGATTCACAATCATTTGGAAGGATCGGTAAAAAATATTTATACCGAAATGCCCGGTACCGAGGACCTGGAGGTTGACTATGAAAAGGGATTACTGATTATATCGTCCTCCGACCGGTGGAAAACGATGAGGGGCGAGGCTTCAGATGACGGCATCTATCTGCTTTCACTGGATTCGGGCAGCCGCCCAAAGAAATTGACAACTACGTATGAAGGCGAATTCCATCCACATGGCATATCTTATCTGAAGAGTGACTCGGGTTCATTCCTATTTGCCGTGAACCACAATAAAGAAGGAAACTTTGTTGAGATCTTTAATTTCAGCCAGGACACGTTGTTCCATTTGCGCAGCATCACCGATCCGGTAATGTGTTGTCCCAATGATGTTGTGGCCGTAGCTAAAAATAAATTCTATGTCACCAATGATCACGGCAGCCCCAAAGGGCTGATGCGGACACTGGAAGAATATTTACAAATCCCACGATCGTACTTATTGTACTTCGATGGAGTCGCATTTTCCAAAGTCTTGGAGGGAATTAAGTATGGAAATGGCGTGAACATCTCGCGGAATGGCCAAAAAATATTTCTGGCTACTACCACCGGGAGGACCTTGCTGACATTTGACCGGGATCGCGAAACCGGAAAACTAGAATTGGCCGACGAACTCAATTTAAAATCCGGCATTGATAACATCAGTGTTGATGAGGATGGCAATTTATGGATCGGGGCCCATCCTAAAATGCTGGCCTTCGTAGGGCATGCGAAAGATCCGCACAACCCATCTCCCTCACAAGTATTGAAATTGACTCCCGATGGCAATGGAAGTTATTCGGTCCGGGAAATCTACCTCGACGATGGAAACCAATTATCAGGATCCAGTGTTGCCGTCCACTATAAAAATGAATTGTTTGTCGGCGCCGTCTTCGAAAGCAAATTGCTGAGGGCAACTATTAATGAGTGATTATTGATCAGGGAGTTGCATGAAGCGAATCATCATAGTATTTTTTTCTCTTCTCCTGATCCTGGTAGCCATGTTCTATCTGTTTCAGGATAAACTCATTTTCCGATCGGTCCAGCTTGACAAGAATTATATCTTCAAATTTAATCAGCCCTTCGAAGAGCACTTCATCACAACAGAAGATGCCGAAGTAATCAACGCACTGTGGTTTAAATCTGAGGGGAAATCAAAAGGCCTGATCCTTTATTTCCATGGCAATGCGCATAATTTACAACGGTGGGGAAACTATGCCGATGACCTTACCCATCTGGGCTATGACGTTGTCATGATGGACTACCGCGGGTATGGAAAAAGCAGCGGTCAGCCTACTGAACAAAATCTTTATAAGGATGCTGAAATGCTCTATCAATGGACCCGGACTAAATCCAACTCAGCAAAAATTATCATTTATGGCCGTTCCCTGGGTGCGCCGGTCGCCACTAAGTTGGCCGCATCCGTCCAGCCGGAATTATTGATCCTGGAAACTCCCTTTGACGAATTAAAAGGCGCGACACCCAGTTGGGTCCAGCCTTTCCTTTCCATTTTCCCTCTTCGCTATAAATTCCCTACAAAAGATTATCTGGTTTTGGTGAACGGAAAAAAGTTGATTTTCCACGGTACCGATGATCATGTTGTTCCCCTCAGCTCAGCGTTGCGGTTGCGGCCCTTACTGAAAGAAGGAGATGAATTTATTATCATCACAAAAGGGAACCACAGGAATCTCAGAAGCTTCAGGGAATATCAATTAAAACTTATTGAAGTGTTGAAATAAACTTTTTTCCTTCAAAATTATTTACTACTTTATTAAAATCATTTTTGCGAACTATGGCACTATTGATTGCTTGTATTTTCATTACCGTGTATATCAGTCTGTGTCTCGTCTTCTACTTTTTTCAGCATTTCTTCTTTTTCCGTCCGGAAATTCTCTCATCCGGTTTTAAATATCAGTATCCATTCCCTTTTGAAGAGCTGAACTTTGATACCAAAGACGGCGGACGCATCAACGCTATTTACTTTAAAGTCCCTAACTCACGTGGGGTCATTTATTATCTGAAAGGAAATTCGCGAAGCATCAAGGGTTGGGGAAAATTCGCTAAAGACTTTGTGAGCAATGGCTACGATTTTTTTATGATGGACTACCGTGGCTTCGGCAAGAGTCGTGGCAAACGGACCCAGGCAATATTATTTGACGATGCCCAGTATTTATATAAATGGCTCAGCAAGCGATATCCCGAAAACAAAATTGTGATATTCGGCCGGTCGCTTGGAAGTGGCATTGCGGCACGGATTGCCTCCTGGAACAAGCCAAGGCTGCTAATCCTGGACTCGCCCTACTTTAGCTTTTATCATAATATCAAACGCTATTTGTTTTTTATGCCACTGAAGTGGTTGATACGCTATGATTTGCGAACCGATCAATATTTAGAAACGAGTGCCTCTAGGATTCATATCATCCATGGTACCAAAGACTATCTTATTCCTATCCGTCAAAGCGAAGACCTGAAGGCTCTCTATCCGGATAAAATTATTCTTCACCCGGTCGAAGGCGCACATCACAACAACCTGCCGGATTTCCCTGAATTTTTCGAATTATTGTACGACATTTTGTACCTAGATCCAACGGTCTCCATTAAACCCGGTAACATAACTTAAATGGAAGAGCACACTACCATTGACTTCACCCGGGTGTTTGACATTATCGGGTATCAGCAAAAAAAATATCCGCAATCAAAAGCATTGCTGCAATTGAAAAATGGACAGTGGGAAGGGTATTCTATTTCCGAGGTTCAAAAAAAAGTCGACATTATTTCCTGTTGGCTGCTGGAGCATGGCTTTGAGCAAGGGACCTGTATTTCCGTAATTCCCAGGATGGGCAGTCCCGAATGGATGATGGTTGATCTGGCCAGCCTACAGGCTGGGCTTACGATCGTGCCGATTCATCCAATATCCACGACGGAAGAAATTGAATTCATTCTAAACGAAACGGGCGCCACTATCTGTATCGCTGCTGATTCCGAGTTACATGAAAAAATAAAATCTCTCATGGGGAATGTGCCCTCCCTCCAATGGGCCTTTCAACTTGAAAATGAAAAAGAAGATTATTTCCCTCCGCTATTATTGGAAAATATATCTACTGATCAGCATGAAGCCCTGAATCTGAGAAAAAAACAGATTAAGGAAGAAGACCTGCTGGCCATCATGTACACATCCGGAACCTCAGGCATATCCAAGGGGGCCCTTCTAACCCATGGCAATGTGGTGAGCAATATCAAATCCATCCTTACGGTACTGCCCCTGCAGCCAGGGCACCGCGCCCTAAGCTTTCTTCCTTACAGTCACATTTTTGAACGTACCAGCAGCTATGCCTATATGGCTTTTGGCGTTCAAATTCATTTTAGCCAATCGATTGAAAATCTTACCCATGATTTTAGGTCTGTAAAACCTTTTTTTTGCACCAGTGTCCCACGGACCCTTGAGAAGATGTACAATTTTCTTTTGGAACAACGGCAGGGGAAAAGTTGGCTGAAGAAGATCCTCATTACGTGGGCCATGTCAATCGGTGAAAAGTACAAGGACAAGCAAGCGG
>JAYWDP010000510.1:0-3025 GCA_043779775.1 Cyclobacteriaceae bacterium | reverse complement strand
AGGCTTCGCGATGAATGAATTCGCCTACTTCAAGACTCAGTTCAATAACATTTTGTTCAATCGTTTCTAAATTCATCACTAGCGGTCGTTATTTCTTGTCACAGCGACAAGAAGGATTAAAACTGAGATCCCCGCGGCTATTCCGGGTATTACCTCTCCCAACTGAATATAGTTTTCATTGAGGGGGGAGATTTTATGGTCGTATAGGGAGATCATGTCTGTTCTTGAAACGAATTGTCCTTCACGCCAATATGAAAAAACAATCGGTCCAGTTATGCACAAAAGGGTGATTATCAGAAAAACCCATTTAATTTTTTCCTCCCTGAAAAGGGAGTGGTAAAGGAGCAAGTTAACGATCAATATCCAGAGCGAAGAGCCCAGATAACCCGTGTATTGGGTCCATTTCAGCCAGTTAGTTTTCAGGGCCAATGCATCCCCGAGGTAAACAAACTGGGTGCGCCACGGGAGCTTCAACAAGACATATTCGATAGCCAGCCAAAACAAGATAATGATGAATTTTCCGGTCCATCCGCCCAGACGTTGTTGGGCAAACGTATAACCCAAAAAAGCAAGGGCCATCACTATCGCTTGCGCCAGGCTAATCACCAGAAATCTCATTTCAAAAACGTGGGCAGCGAGAAACCCTATCGCCAAAGCAATGAGAATCAATTCACTCAGAGTCCAGAAACGTTCTTCATTTTGGGCCCGATCCATAATAACAAAAAGCGGGGCGAGTCCGGCAAAGATGAATACCGGGAAGGATTTCATCAACCAGCCGGCACTCAGCAAAGCAACGGAGATTCCGAACAGCCAGAGGGTATTCAGTTTATGATCTTTTGCCATCGATCACGATTACAATTTCTCCTTTGACTTCCTTTTGTGAAAAATGGTGCAATGCCTGCTCCAGGGTCGCCGTTACCGTTTCCTCGTGAATTTTAGTCAGCTCGCGTGAAACGGAAACGAGACGGCTGGGACCGAATGAGGCAATTAATTGTTCAAGGACTTTTATTAGGCGATGTGGTGATTCATAGAGGACAATCGTTCGCTCTTCGTCTGCCAGTTTCTTGATGAGCGTTTGCCTTCCTTTCTTGTGGGGCAAGAATCCTTCAAAGACAAACCGGTCGGTGGGGAACCCGGATTTGACCAAAGCGGGAACAAAGGCAGTGGCGCCCGGGAGGCATTCGACTAATAGTCCGGCTTTCATGGATTCCCGCACCAATAAAAAACCGGGATCCGAAATTCCGGGTGTACCGGCGTCGGTAATTATTGCCATCACTTCTCCTTGCTTCATTCGTTGGATAAGCGCGGGATGAACCTGGTGTTCATTAAAGATGTGAAAGCTCTGAAGTGGTTTGGAGACGTCGTAATGCTTAAGGAGTATGCCCGATTTCCGGGTGTCTTCGGCCAGAATGGTGTCAACCGTTTTGAGGACATCAAGTGCACGGAGAGTAATATCCCTGAGGTTGCCAATTGGGGTGGGAACAACGTAGAGTGATGGTTTTTCCGGTATCACACTTGAGTTTTGATACACTAATGGTAAGGGGTAGTCGTAGCCAGCTGCGATTACTTATTGTCTTTGCCTAAATAGAGTTGACCAATTCTTTCAAGTCTCCACTTGTGGTGAATAGATTTTCATAGTTGGCTTTATTCTAAATGCTTTTACCTTCTTTTCGAATTCGCAGGGGGTAGAACGATTCGGTAATTTCCAATGTGGCCGGTCATTGTTATATAAGTTCACGGCTTTTTGGACTGCCTCTTCCAATTGCACAAGGCTTTCAATTTTCCAGTTTTTTAAATACTCATTCTTGATTATCCCATTCACCCGTTCACAATAAGCATTTTGCCATGCTTGTTTGCACATACTGGGCTGGATCTTATGTTCTATCAGAAGATCAGTGTAATCTTTGTCGATGTATTGTCCACCTCGATCGGAATGATGAATAAGCCCTTTCAAGTCACAATTTCTTAGCTCGATGGCTCCCTTGACAGCGCGCAGATTTGCCTGGGCCCAAAGGGAATGATCCACACTCCATCCAACAATCCTTCGGCTGTAGATATCTTCAATGAATACCAGATAATAAAAAGCCTGGTTCACTTCATAATAGGTAATGTCGGTTTGCCATACTTGATTGAGTCCATTAAGAGTTAATCCTTCAATCAAATTGGGATAGTAAAGTTTCCCAATCGAGTAGGTAGTCCGCTTAAAATTGGGCGGAAAATGTACCCGAAAACCATTGGAAATCATGATTTGCTCACAATAATCCCGCCCCAGGGGCATCCTGCTAAAGCTCTTCCAATACATTTTGCGGCAGCCCATTTGAGGATGATCCTTGCGGATTTCACTGGCCAGCTCCAAGACTGCCCCTTCGGCTATCGCCTTCACGGCTGCCCGATGTAGTTTTTGACTTACATTTTGGCGACTCATCTTCAACATCTTATACAGATCGGTCATTTTCCAAAAGTGGTCTCTCCTGTTGCTCCGGAACCAGTCGATGGCTTTCCACCAAACTTTTTTTTAATATCGACCTTAACTTCCTGACTTCCGATCTCAATGACTTTATTGAGGAAGTCAATCTCCATCTGTTTTTGACCTACAATACGCTCCAACTCAGCGATCTTGGCCCTGAGTTCTCTGTTTTTTTGCTCTTCGCTCTCTTTTTGCACCACTATTACTTCCCCCCTCTTCAAATGTCGCGAATATTTGTCAAGCCATAAATACACCGTCGATGGATTGACTGCATACTCACGGCTAATTTCGCAAATCCGCATTTTTCCTTGCTCCACCTGCACTACAATTTCCTTTTTCATTGTCTCACTGAACACACGCCTTGGTTTGAGTTTAATTTCCATAATGTTGACCTTTTGGGTTACTAAATCTTCTAAATTTAGGTCAACTTATTTCAGGCTAGGACATATTACCGATTACTTATTACCGAGTACTTTACACTGATTACCACTATAGACTATTTTAATTGTTACTGCACCAGGCTATCAATGGCCCGGGCCAGCTTATGATCTTTTTCAG
>JAYWDP010000509.1:0-3028 GCA_043779775.1 Cyclobacteriaceae bacterium | reverse complement strand
TTACTAAGAGTAAAATCAATTTCCTCAACTTTGTTAATATCCAACCCAGTACTCGCGGAGTTAATAGAAGTTATGATGCGGAAAAAATTTGACCGATAGGTCTCAAAAGAAGTCAGACAATCATTTCTTGAAGAGATCAAGTCTCTTTCCACCACGGTAGAAATCACGGAACACTTAAAATTATGCCGTGATCCCAAAGACGATATGTATTTAGAACTTGCCCTCTCCGGAAAAGCCGATCGAATCATCACCGGTGATCCCGACCTGCTGGTCCTCCATCGATTTGAAAATATTCCGATCATCACACCAAAGGAATTTTTAGATTCGATTTCTTTATACAAATGCTCAGGACAAAAGCTCCGAAGCAGCTTAAAAACAAAACTGCCTGGCTTTTCGTCATTCATATTTCAACGTCTCGGCCGGTTTGGTCAATGCAGCCTTGAATGTTTGAGAACTTACAGAGACAAAGGCGATGAGGGTCACGAGCGCGCCCGCCAGAATGAAAATGAACGGACTTATCGCAATCCTGTAAGGAAAGGATTGAAGCCACCGATCCATAGCCCACCAGGCGAGGGGCCAGGCAACCAGGTTAGCAACGATTACGGGCTGCAAAAAACTTCTTGATAGCAAGATCACAATTCCAGGCACGGTTGATCCGAGTACCTTTCTGATACCGATCTCCTTTGTTCGCTGCAGGGACATGAAGGACGCAAGTCCAAACAGACCAAGCGAGGCAATGAAAATAGCAAGCGTGGTAAAAAGGGTAAATACCTGCCCGAACCGGTCGTCCTTTTCGTATTGCTTGTTGAAGAACTGGTCCAGGAAAAAATAATCCAGGGGATTGCCAGGAAAAAATGTTTTCCACGGGCCTTCCAATGCGCTGAGGACCTCCTTGTAATTCTCAGTCTCAACTTTCAGTGTGTAGAACGAAGTTGATGTCGTAAGTCGGAAGATCAGTGGGGCAACTTTGTTTTTCAGTGACATCTGGTGAAAATTCTCCAATACACCGATGATCTCAACTGTGTCACCACCGTCGTTCAGACGTTCACCGAGGGCTGAGGCCGGATCCTTGAACTCCAACGCTTCCATCATGGCACGGTTGATGACAACCCTGTTCTCATCGTCGGGGAAATTCCGGTCAAACCCTCTTCCAGCAACAACCTTGATATCAAAAGCTGGAACAAAGTCAAAGTCAATTCCAAGATGTGATTCTGTGATGCCGCTTCGTTGGGTACCGGATAGGCGTCTTACACCCTGGGTCCAATAAATCTCATCACCGGGAACGTTGGATACGGCAGCCATGCTTTTGACACCCGGGATTCTAAGTATTTCATTTCTAAAACTTTCCAGCTTTTTGGTATACAAGGAGTCGGTCACTCCCGGTCCCCTAAGAACAAGTGTCTTATCAATGGTGAATCCAAGGTCCTGAACCTTCATATACTGAAGTTGCTGGTATACGATGATGGATCCACTGATCAGAAAGACAGATGCTACAAACTGAAAGATGACCAGGGATTTTCTCAAAAGATTGCCCCCTGATGAGTGCATGATCTTGCCCTTCAAAACGGAAACAGGTTTGAATGAGGAAAGGATGATCGCAGGGTAAAATCCGGAAACTACAGCACCTGTCACCAGCAAAAGACCAAGCAATTTCCAAAAGTCCTGAGCATACATAAAATCAATAGGGATTTCCCATCCTGATAAATCAGAAAATGAAGACCACACCAGGCGAACTGCGAGGATCGCCAAAATAGCCGCTGATAGGTTGAGAATAAAGGACTCTGTCAGAAATTGACCAATCAACTGTGACCTGAATGCTCCCATCACTTTTCGTACGCCCACTTCATTAGCCCTGTTTAATGATCTTGCAGTAGCCAGGTTAGTGTAGTTGACCCAGGCAATGACAAGGATGAAAATTGCGATGATACTAAGAGAATAAACCGAGTCGCCATCCCGTTGTTGTGCCGGCTGTGCTTCATATAGCAAGTGAGAGTAGAGGTGAATGTCTGTCAGCGGCCTCAGTATAAATTCTTCTTTTTCGTCGCCGCGGTCCCATTCTGCCTTACGTGTCTTGGCCAGCCATGCATCCCACTTCGATTGGAGTTGGTTCACAGCCGTGTTTGGCTTGAGTAGCACAAACGTGTAGAAGTCATACCATCCCCAGGATGTTTCCGACCCGTTTTTTGTCTCCCTGTTGAGCGTCGCGTATGATAAGAGAAAATCAAATTTGATGTGCGAATTTTCAGGTACATCCCGAATCACACCTGTTATTTCATATACGGACCGGGCATTTCGTTTGATTCGCTTGCCGATGGGGTCTTCTTGTCCAAAATACTTTTTCGCTGCCCGCTCAGAAATTACCGCTTTGTCAACTCCATCAAGGGCCGTGACCGGATTCCCCTTGATAAGTTCAAAATTGAAAACCTTGAAGACCGCCGGGTCAGTAAACTGCATCTTTTGTTCATAGAAAGAAATCAATTCACCGTCAGGTCTCTCGTAAGACATCACTCCGTTTGTCGGATAGAACCTTGTGAACTCCTCCACTTCGGGAAAGTTGTCTTTTAAAGCGCGGCCGGCAGCTGGGACTGCCACCGCGCTTTCAAAATTCAGCTTACCGCTGCGCCAACCATTGTACTGTATGCGGTAAATGTCCTGTGCGCGTGCGTGAAATGAGTCAAAACTCTTCTCGTATTTCACATATTGAAAGATCAGGAGACTGGCCGCTATACCAATAGCAAGGCCAATGATGTTGAGAAGCGTGTAGGACTTTTGCTTTGCGAAATTCCTAAAGGCAATTTTTATGTAGTTGCGAATCATAATGGTTCTGATAAATTCCAACGAAAATTTATTTCTAAGCAAAATCCCCGGCCTGAAAAACCGAATAACATTCCAAACCAATCTCCTCATCGCTCTTGCATCATCAAATTCCTTTACATCCCTGTGAAACTTCTGAATCAGGTCTCCTTCAATCTCTTCGTACAAATGATCGGGGCAAAACCGCTTGAGGAGGCAAAGCCAAATGTCGGCA
>JAYWDP010000508.1:0-3032 GCA_043779775.1 Cyclobacteriaceae bacterium | reverse complement strand
CGCCCTTTGCATCGGCCACCACCACTTCGGTGGATTTTGCAAGTCCCGCCGGAGTAGCGTTGGCCCTTCTTCGAAGTATTTCCTGCGCTTTGGGTCCGGGAAGGGTACCGCGCAAATTAATTGTCTTGGTCATCTTGAGTATTTCTTTTCTTTATTCTATTTTTCTTTGTAATCTTCATTCGCCCGTATCAGAAAGGCACAATAGCCACAACAGACCGGATCCTCCACATAACACGCTACCAGACCGTAGGGTTTAAAGCCGTTCTTCATTTGCCTCGAGACGGTAGGATCTTTGATCTTGTTTTCTATCACTTCATGATAATAATATTCTGCACTCATTTTTGATTGGATTGCTCCGTAGCCACTCAGCATTCCATACGTAAATTGTCCTTTTAATCCGAGTTTGAGAACAACCTCCTGACGGGCATCATATAAAAATGTTGCGATACCTTTGCCTCTGAATTCCGGGTGTGTCCCAATGTCCATACCATAGAGCCATTCTCCGTTTGGCTCATGGGTATTAAGAAAGCCTCCATCCAGTATATCGTTGAAAGTATGAAAAGAGCCGGTTGGCAGATGATACCGGATGCTGGTGGTCATACCGATGACGTGACCTTTGCAAATTGCAACAAATTGGCCCTCAGGAAAAATGCGGATATGGTTCAGATAATGTTCTTTCCGCATGAGCGAGCCAGGAGCCAGTGTGGGAAATACAATTCGCTGCAGTTCTTCCAATTCCACTGCGTGTTCCGGCTGCGTATTCATTATCACAATGCCCTCTCCAACTTCTTTTCGATACAAAAATGCTTCGGGGGAGGTCATACTTTTTGAATTGTGTTCTTTTTCGATGGCGACTCCGGCATGCCGGCCAGATTTAACAACTCCGTTCGAATGACTTGCAACCCACGCAGTAATTCTGGCTTTTTGATCACCAGCGGACTCAATACACGCACGATGTTGGAGGAGGTTCCGGCGCTGATGATGAGCAAACCATGGGAGGCACAGGCTTGTATCAACTGCTTGCAAAGCTGGGTATCCGGCTGTCGGGGATCACTCTCTTTAACCAATTCAAATGCTACCATTGCGCCGAGCCCGCGCACATCACCGATCGCGGGACAATCGCCCTTCAGCTTCTCAAAAAATACCTTAACGGTTTTTCCTACTTGTTCACCTTTTTTATTGATGTTAATTTCCCTCATATAGGCAATCGTTGCGAGGGCTGCTGCGCAGGCTACCGGATTACCGTTGTAGGTTCCACCGAGGGTGCCTTTCGTTGTCTTGTCCATAATTTCCGCACGTCCGATCACGGCGCCAATCGGCATCCCGCTGCCCATGGATTTGGCCCAGGTGGAAATATCGGGGACAATATCATAGTGCTCGTAGGCAGCCCATTTTCCTGTTCTTCCAAAGCCAGTCTGCACTTCATCAACGATGAGCAGAATGCCTTTGGATTTGCAAATGGCAAGCAAACCTTGCACGTACTTCTTGGGAGCCACCACAAAGCCACCTTCCCCCTGCACAAGCTCAATGATCACTGCAGCCACTTGGGATGAATCAACCATGCTGTGCAGGTAGACTTCAAATGCAACCAGTTCTCTGTCCACAAAATCCTCGAAGGACAATCCGTCGTGGCGCTGATAATAATCGGGGAACGGAATGCGATAAATTTCCGGCGCGAAAGGACCGCATCCGATCTTATATTCTACTTTCGACGTCAGCGTCATACCCAACAGAGTGCGCCCATGAAATCCGCCGGTAAAACATATGATTGCCTGTTTGCCTGTCGCTTGACGCGCAATTTTGACTGCATTCTCCACTGCCTCCGCCCCGCTGTTGGTGAGCATCACTTTGGTTTTCTTTCCATGCGGAAACAGGGAAGCCAATTCCTCGCAAAGTTTCACATAAGGTTCATAAATGGCGACGGGGAAACAGGCATGGACAAGTTTTTTCGCTTGTTGTATCATGGCATTTACAACGGGTTTGGGGCAATGCCCCGCGTTCAAAACTCCAATGCCACCGGCAAAGTCAATATATTCTTTCCCATCTGCATCCATAATCAGCGCTCCATTTCCCGAATCAATAGTCAGCGGACTAAACATGCCCATTCCTTCCGGAACAATTGCATTTCTTCTTGCAATGAGTTCATCCGATTTTTTCATCCGTAAATCATTTAATCCAATCTATTTATTCAATTCCTAAGAAGTGATGGATCTGGCAATTTCTGCGGCCGCCCTTTTGCCACTCTCTACTGCTCCATTCATAAATCCCTGATGCTTAACACTGCAATGTTCTCCGGCAAAGTGGATATTTTCAAAGGTCTCTTGCTCTACGCCTGCAAAATCTGACCATTGCCCTTTGGTATAACAGGTGTAACTCCCCTTGGAAAAAGGATTGGCAGCCCAGCAGAATTTTGAAATCCGTCCATTGTATTGATCGGTCAATCCGGGATACATTTTTTCCGCCCCGCCAAGCCACCGCTCTTTGATGGCGGGGTAGTCTAAATTCAGAAAGTCAATGGATTCATTCCCTCCGGTGACAAAGGAAAGCGAACCCTCCTGAATATCCACTCCCTGGGAGCTATCCCATATAGCAGTCCGGTTGACATCGGTATACGTGTAGCCCTGATATCCCTGATCTCTCCAAATGCGTTTCTTAAAGCCCATGGCTGTCTTAGCAGCAAAGCCAAAACCGACCGTTTCAATACAACGTTGCTTCCTCTCAGGAAATTTGAAGTTCATTTCAATAGATCGCAATACGGTGAATGGAAGAGTCAGTACGACGAGATCAGCTTTCACCGATTGCAATTTCCCATTTGCATCAAAGATCAACTCGTAACCACTGGCTTTTTTATTTAGACCCTTCAATTGCCATCCGGTCTTAATCTGGTCCTGGACTGTCGCACTTATCTTATCGATCAATCGTTGAGAGCCTCCTTTGAACTTAAAGACTTCATGCTCCTTACCCAATACGTGGTATCGATTTCCAGGCACAATGGGTATAGCCAATATATACAACAGGTTAATGGCCGATTG
>JAYWDP010000507.1:0-3033 GCA_043779775.1 Cyclobacteriaceae bacterium | reverse complement strand
TGCTCCCCACGTACAACTTTCCACCGGAAGCCAGAGGTGTCGACCCCTGCGGAAGATAAACCAGGAGCATGGCCTGGTTGGCAGGAACGTCGATGACTGTATTACCGGTTGCTCCGGCTTTTATTATTGTTTCAGAAAGGGCATTGTAAATCTCATACGTTTGAGTTCCGAGCGGCAACGTCACTTGTTTGGTCGCACCATAAGGATTGTAAACCAGGTAAGAGGGAAAAGTACTCGCACGAAAGAAGTCCGTCTTATTGACGTCTAATAATAATATGCCGCTTACGTCGGTGGTATCAACAAGCGCAGCAAGGTACCCAACACTTGATGAGCCGTACAGCCCCAGGTTCGTTTGGGCCCATCCATTTCTTTTGGCATCCCCGGTGGCGTATAATTTATTGCCGCTAATGTTTTCTTTTAATGCTTCATACGCAATTACCGACCGTGGATCGTTCACCGAACTCCAGGTGAAGTCATCCTGGCTGGTGGGCGGCAGGTACTTTGAATAAAAGAACCGGCTGGCGTTTGCCAGGTTGAGCACCCACTTGCCAATGGCCCGGGCAAAGCGTTTGTCATATTTCACCATCGGCACTAGGGCGGCTGCCTGCTGGAAGCCATTCATCGCAAAAGCATAGTCATTTCCGCCATCGTTTGCTTCTCCAACCAACCCGGAGACATTCGAACCGTTCCAGGTGCCAACAATGGTGCCCCATCCACGCAGCGGGCCGCGGTCAAAACTCCAGTTGAGCATTTTATTAATATCATATTGTGTTCCTAATTCAGCATTCATTTTGGCGGCAATGAAAGTTCCGTAAGGCAATTGAAGTTCGTACGATGGACTGGTAGTCAGGCCCGACAGAAACTCAATTGACTGTTGAGCACCCTCTAAATATTTTTTATTGCCCGTTTTAACCCAGGCATTGTATAAAAGCCAGGCGATGGCACCGGATGCTTCAGGCTCTACAACACCATTTCCGTTAGGTGTCATCGTGCTTAAGTTAAATGCGTGGTAATTCATCTGCGGCACCGTCCACGGAGTGTTGGAGCCTCCCATCGTTTGCACTGCTTTCAGCCATCGGTCTGCGAGGGTTGTAAATTGTTCGGGAAAATCCGTTGTGGTGGGATATTGTGAATACAACTGGTAAAAAAATACATTCGGCATCAGATCATACCACCAATCAATTCCGCTCGAGGCCGAATATCCATTTAAGTACACATTCTGTCCATTGGCTTTATTAAAAAAATCTTTGGCCTTCATGGCCCAGTTAATTCCGCTTTGATTTGATTTATTTATTCCCAGCAGCGAAGCCCCTACAAGTGAGGGAATAATATTGATGCCTTCCGCCTGATTGCCACTCGTGGCCGACCCCACATACGTATCCAACAGAATGGGTTGAAGGGTCGGATAATTGATGCCACCTGCTTTCAAGTGAATCAATGGAAGGAATTGACCCGTTGCACCAGTAGAATAAATCAGTTCATCGTATTTTATTGCCACCTCTTTCCAATTGCGCATCAAATAGGGTGACGGAAGGTTTGGCATTTGCTGCACGCGGTCGATGACGATTTGCCCGGTTTGGGCTATGGACTGTGCGTTTACCAAACCAATCAAAAACAACATCGTGCGTAGTGCCCGGTTGAGACGCACGCTGGAAAAATTGATTGACTTACTGTTGTTCATGCTGCTTTTCAGTAGCTGCATCACGTAATAAGAAAGGGACAGTGAAATCCACTGTCCCTTTTCTTGAAAAAACTCAACGCATTTTTTGAAGCGTTACACCACAACTATGGTTTCTCCACTGTATAAATGCTTGTTACCTGAGCTGCCGTAAGGACAGATTTGTAAATCCTTATCTCATCCAATGTGCCGACAAAGTATCCACCATAGTTTAAATAGTTGGGAGCATTCGGATCTATTGCATTATACCCACCGGTTGGCAAATCCTGGCCAAAAACAAGATTGACAGGTGCGGCTGCGAGAGAACTGACAGTACCAACATTGGTCCAATTTTTTGTCAGAGCTCCATTAACGTAGAATGTCATGTTGCCACCTCCAAATGTTATTACTACATGCCACCAGTTTCCCTGAGGCAAGGTAACATCGTTATCCCTGTCGTAGCAGCATTTCTTCACAGCAGGTGGTAAAGCTGCCGGGTCATCATAGGTTGCGGTAAAGAATGGTCTAGGAGAACTTTGCATTTGGAATTTGTACCCATTCCACCGGTTCATAGCTATCATGTATTGGTCTGGAAAAATGGTAGGTTGAACATCTTGTTTGACCCAAACGGAAATTGACATTGTTGCAGGGTTAAGCGCAGTGTTGTAAGGGATTTCCACATTGCTGCCTTTGTTGAAACGAAGTGCTTTATTTGCAACTCCGTAACGGTCTGCCGCCAATGTGGGAAGAATTCCTGCACCGCCGGCATTCCAGAAGGTATGTCCAGCCTTGATTGTACCATCACGGCTGTTGCCTGAATAATCTTTAACTACTGCACCAACGGTCGTGGCGGGAATCTGATCAAATGTCCACTGACCCACCAGGTTGGTTGGATCGATCGGTACAACGATCTGAGTTCCATAAGTAGTGACCGCAGCATTCAAATTAGCCGTAGCGTTGGTAACGGTTGCCTGGGTAACCTCTGCAATGCCGGCAATAGTCGTCGCAGTGGCAACAGCGGCAGCCAGTGTAGCCTGAGAGCCCCTAATGTAATTGCCAGCCGCAACACCTTCAAATGTTGTAGTAAGCAACAAATTCGCCGCCGTAACGGCCGCATTTAGGTCCGTCTTGATGACTGGAGCGACAGAGTCAGTTTTCGAGCACGTGGCAAGTCCTAGACATAGCAGGACTGGCGCCACTTTGAGAAGTAATCTTCCTTTTTTCATACATGCTTGTTTTAATTGATTAATCGGTCTAAAGATATTGATTTAATTGTTGATAGCAGGGTTTACGTCCAGTTCAGATTGGGGTATTAAGAAATACCTATGTTTTTCATAATTAAATCCGGTTGAACCAAGAGCGGCTTCTGCAACTTG
>JAYWDP010000506.1:0-3049 GCA_043779775.1 Cyclobacteriaceae bacterium | reverse complement strand
GGGCAGGGTATGATAGCTTCCAATGCTGTTGCCTTGGGAGAGAAGATTTTCTGCTTTTGCCAGGCAGCGTTCGTTCACCATCCAAACACCGAGACCTGCCGGGAGCCCAAAGCCTTTTTGAACGGAAAAGAAAACTGAATCAACCTCATTATAATTAAAGTTGGGATAGGGAAGTGAACTTACGGCGTCGACAACTACCAGACAATCAGGATTTTCTTTCTTGAAGGAATGAATGAAGTCTGTTGACAGAGAAACTCCCGTACTCGTTTCATTATGGGTGAGAGCAATCATCTCAGTACCTGAAGGGATCAAGACATCTCTAAAAGATTGTCCCATGGGGGCTTCTGATTTTCCTGCATTCTTTTTGAGTTGCAGTGCGATTTCGTAGTAGCGCTTTGAGAAAGCGCCGTTTACCAGGTGATGCGACTTATCCCCGACGAGATTTTGAATACTTCTTTCCCATATTTCTGTGGCAGATCCTGTAAATACGATAAAATAATTGGAAGGAATATTCAGCAATTCACGAAGACCCACGGTTGTTTCCTTGAAGATTAGCTCAAAGGCTTTACTGCGATGGGAAATCGATGGAATTGAATCCCGGAAACCGGATTTTACATGGTCTTGTACTGTGAAATAGAGTTGGGAGGGGCCGGGAGAGAAGTGGATCATATTTTTAGGGGACGTGCAGTAATAAAAAAACAGATGTAAGTCAAGCCTTGACAAAGATGAAGATTTATGTACGTTTGAACCAAGAAATTCACTTGGATTGGGGACACGTTTGCTGAACCTAACATATAAAACAATTCCGAGCGAAAGCGTTCAAGCAAAATCAGGCCTCACCCCGACTCGTCGGGGCCTCGCCCAAAAAGCAGGTTAACGGAGGAAGGTTGCGGTTGAAGGCAGCTCAAAACCTGTCTAATTGGGGTTCAGAAACTCCTCTCTAATTCGAGTGAATTTTTTTTAAATACTTTGACACGGATTACACGGATTAACACCGATAATCCATGAAAGTCAATACAATCCTTGGTGAATTATCTTAGGCTTTTCCCTGATACTCCGTGGCTAAAAATTAATACAGCACCCGAAACTTGATCGTATTCTCAATGGCCCGCAGTTCCTTGATTACTTCCTTGTTATATTCCTTGTTGATGTCCGTGATCACATACCCAATGTGTTCATTAGTCTTCAAATACTGTCCTACAATATTGATCCCATTGTCGGCAAGCACTTTATTGATCTTTGCAAGAATTCCCGGAACGTTATTGTGAATATGAATCAAGCGATGGGCATTTTCCAGTGTTGGTAAAGTAAGGTTCGGGAAATTGACGCTGTTGCTGGTACTACCGGTATTGATGTAATCCATCAGTTTAGCCGGAACGAAAGCACCGATATTCTCCTGTGCTTCGGCGGTACTACCTCCGATGTGAGGCGATAGCAGTGTATTGGGTAAGCCACGCAATTCTGACACAAACTCTTCATTGTTGCTGATGGGTTCGTAGGGGAAGACATCAACGGCACAACCCGCTACCTTTCCATTCAGGATGTTTTCGCGCAAGGCTTTTACGTCCACGACGTGACCGCGGCTGAGGTTAAGAAACACCACGCCTTTTTTCATTAGAGTAAATTGCTCAGCTCCGATAAAGTTAGCATTGCTTTCCCGTCCGTCAATATGGACGGTAATCGCATCGGCAAGGCTTAATAGTTCTTTCAAACTTTTGCATTTGATGACATTACCCAATGCCAGTTTCTCCTCGCGATCATAGTAGTACACCTGCATCCCAAGATTTTCTGCTATGACGGAAAGCTGTGCGCCGATATTTCCATATCCTATAATACCCAGTTTCTTACCCCGGATCTCAAAACTACCCTTCGCAGATTTGTCCCATTGTCCCATATGCATTTTTGCCGACTTATCCGGGATGTTGCGCATGAGCATGATGATCTCAGCGATGGCCAACTCTACGACTGAGCGCGTGTTGCTGAAGGGAGCGTTAAAAGCAGCGATGCCTTTTTTCGTTGCTTCCTTCAGGTTGATCTGGTTGGTGCCAATGCAGAATGCGCCAATCGCCATGAGCCGGTTCGCGTTTTCCAGAACTTTAGCGGTTACCTGTGTTTTCGAACGGATACCCAGCACGGACACGTCCCTGATCTTCTCACACAGTTCGCTTTCCTCCAGTCCGGCCGGATAACTTTCAACCTGAAAGCCTTCCGCTTTCATAGCTTCAATGGCAACCGGATGTACATTCTCCAGCAATAAAACACGAATTCTGTTTTTGGGATAGGAGATGGCTGTGTTGAGTTTGTTCAAATATAGAAACTCATCCAGGCTGGGAGCAATGTGGTCAGCCTTACTCGATACATTTTCTCGTTCAACATTTTCCGTAAAGGCATAAAATTTATTGGCAAGTCCTGCGTGCTTGATTTCATAGTCCGTGTAGCCGTCACCGATTACATAAACATCTTCAGGCAGGTTAAGTCGCTTAAGTTGTTCTGATTTGCCATGATTCATCGACAGGGGATTTTCCATGTCAAACCCCGTAATTTTGCCATGGCTGTCGTAGGTAAAATCATTTGCCAGGATATTCTCCCGTTTGATTCCAAATTCAGTAACCACTGGCTCGATGAATTCCCGGAAACCGTTGGAGATAATGTAAATGTTATCTGCATAGGTGGTGAAAAACTCTTTGTTCCGCTTAAACGATTCAGATACTTCTGACTTTAACAGTTTCACCAATGCAGGAAGGTGCTTCTTTTCGGCATTCAGTAAAGCCAGTCTCTTCTCCAGCGACTCCCGGAAGGAGATTGTGCCGTTCATTCCCTGCTGTGTGATCTCTATGATCTGACTTTTGATTATTTCTCTATCAGGATGGCCTTGGAGGGAGATATCCGCCAGCACATCAAAGGCCTCCACTTTGGTGAAAGTGCTGTCGAAATCGATTACGAAGTACTTGTTGATCTTCATTTGCTATTATGTGAACGGCAAATGTAGAAAAAGTCTTCGGGGGAAAATTATTCTTTGTTGAAAGGAAACCTTTTCAGGGCAAAGTTA
>JAYWDP010000505.1:0-8776 GCA_043779775.1 Cyclobacteriaceae bacterium | reverse complement strand
CAGTTTTCCATAAAATTCTTTTAACTCATTCAATGAAACGGATTCAATATCACCGCCAATGCTTCCCTCGCTGAAAAGCAAGGGCATCCAGGGTTGGAATCTTCTGAGTAGTTTAGGTTTCGTTGCAGGATGCGTGTAGAGGTAATAATTTATTCCGTCAGCAAATGCGGTGCATAGTTTTTTCATCGATGGCGGCGTGCCTTTATAAACTACGATGGCCTGTGTGGTATCCATAAATAACCGCATGCGCAAATCATGGTAGATAAATTCCTCTCCCGCTGCTTCAGCCATCCGTGCAGTAGCCATCAAATAGTTGCGTTCTACTCGTTCGAAATCATCTTCACATTGTGCATATAACATTCCGAATACTGCGTCGGCATCCGTTTTCCCCACTATGTGCGGAATTCCCCAATTATCCCGGGTGATAGTAACTTGCAAGGCTTGCTGTTTCCATCGAGTGATTTCTTCCGCTGTAAACTTCTGCCCCATGAGAGGGGTCGAGATCAGAATGAAAAAGACAATTTTCTTCATGGAAACAAACTCTCAGTATTTTAACAACTGTAAAATATTCAAAACTTTTGAGGTTGCCTATTGCAATCGGATAGCCAGTTTAAGAAAGTTCTATTTTGAAGAAGCGTTCTGTGAGAAAAAACGGTTCGCCATGAGCGAAATAGGAAGCCCGATACAGAAGATTAAAATTAGAGTGGCCTCAGCAGCCTGGCCCGGGTTGATTGGTCTGGCCGGAATACGACTCATAGGTACAACCATAAGATTCATTACGAGCCATACAAAAACTCCGTAGCCAATTCCGGTTGCAAACTTATTTTGCCTCAGTAACGCAAATATGGGATAGAGCAGAAAAAGCAAAACCGTCCAACCATAGGCTATGCAATAATGAAAGAAAAGCCCGGTAACGGCCATCCAGATATTACCTGAAAATGCCTCTGGCCCAAATACTGCACTGGCTATGTATTGAAAAATTTTGAGCGGACCATTTCCCGTCTCGATATAGAATTGAATGCTGGCAGCAAGAATGTCCATCGTACCTGCGATCAAACCTGTTATGGCAACCTGAGTCGCCAGTTTTGATTTTTGGTTTGCATCGTCAGGAGTCATTTTTATTAAAATTTAAAGTTCATAGTAAATACTTGCCGCAGCTTTATTTGCTTTCACCCTGGCTTTTTCAATTGTTTCCGCTCTTGAAAGACAAACCCCCATCCTTCTCTCGCCATTTACTTCAGGTTTTCCAAAGAGGCGTAACTGGGTATCCGGCTCAGCCAACGCTTGCTCAAACCCTGAGAATACAATATTAGCTGATTTCCCCCTCACAAGAATCACGCTGGATGCAGCAGGGCCCAACTGACGAATAACAGGTATTGGCAACCCTAAAATAGCACGGACGTGTAATGCAAATTCAGAAAGGTCTTGTGAAATCATGGTGACCATGCCCGTGTCATGCGGGCGTGGGGAAAGCTCACTAAAATAAACCGCATCACCTTTTAAGAAAAATTCAACGCCAAAGATCCCGACTCCACCTAATGCGTTAACTACCTTTTCAGCAATCGATTGGCAAGTCAGGATGGCTTTCTCTGTCATGGGATGTGGCTGCCATGATTCCTGGTAGTCTCCTTGCTCTTGCCGGTGACCAATCGGTTCACAGAAAGAGACTCCTTCTTTGTGCTTAATAGTGAGCAGGGTGATCTCGAAATCAAAATCTACAAAACCTTCTACGATGACCCTTCCCCCACCACTTCTTCCACCCTCCTGGGCATGTTGCCAGGAATGATCAATATCAATTGTTGATTTTATTACACTCTGCCCCTTGCCAGAGGAACTCATGATGGGCTTTACTACACAAGGAATTCCAATGGCCATGACAGCAGAGGCAAATTCCTCTTTGGTTCCGGCAAACTGATAGGGTGATGTTTTAAGTCGAAGTTTTTCTGCGGCCAACGTCCGGATGCCTTCGCGATTCATGGTCAGGCGTACAGCATTGGCGGTCGGGATTACCCGAAATCCTTCTTTTTCCAATTCCATTAATGTTTCCGTGGCGATGGCTTCCACTTCCGGAACGATATAGTCGGGTTTCTCTTTGCGAATCAAAGCGCTGAGTGCCGCACCGTCGAGCATGGAGATGGTATAGCAACGATGTGCTACTTGCATGGCGGGCGCATGATCATATCGGTCTACCGCGATCACTTCAACACCATAACGCTGAAACTCAATGACGACTTCTTTGCCCAGCTCTCCTGAACCCAGCATCATGACCTTGATGGCCGAGGATTTTAAGGGAGTGCCGATCTTTAAAGGAGTATTTAGATTCATTAAATATTTAAATATTATTACGAAGATCAAATTAAATCTCCTTCAATCTATTTTTAATTATCATAATACTCCCCTGCCAATCCGATAATTCCATTATTTGCTCAGGAATTATGGAAGCAAATTCATCTACC
The DNA here is from genome assembly GCA_043779775.1 of Cyclobacteriaceae bacterium. Taxonomy (GTDB): domain Bacteria; phylum Bacteroidota; class Bacteroidia; order Cytophagales; family Cyclobacteriaceae; genus ELB16-189. Next base: position 6,320 of record JAYWDP010000505.1, on the reverse strand, counting down.
GCTTTTCGCACCCCTTCCCATGTATGATTGTAATCATGTACAATTATGACGCCTCCCTTCGAAAGTCTAGGGTAAAAGTATTTTAATCCTTCCAGAGTCGGCAGATAAAGGTCGGCATCCAGGTGCACCAATGCATACTTCTCATCGGGCAATTGAACCGTTGTATCGGGGAAATAACCTGGAATGACTTTGATATTTTCCGTTCCCTCGATAAAATTTATTACCAGAGATACATTCGTATCTGAAAAATCAACGGACTTCAGATTTTCACTCTCGCGATTTTCTCGCTGGAGGTCTTTTTCAGTAAAGCCTTCAAAAGTGTCGAATAAATAAAATTTCCTGGATGGATCCATGAGGTGAATCATCCTGGCAGTCTCCCCTTTATAAACTCCCAGTTCTGCAAAAGCACCTTGTATATAATCTTTTTTCAGTCGTTCCACCTGAAACCAAAAATTATAAAATCTTGCTTTATCACGATAGAATCGTTCAGTTTTTTTTAACTGCTTTGGAATTGCTCCTTCGTTTACAGCTATCTCCCAAAGATGTGGCTTGCTTATTTTGTATGACCAATTCGTCTCCAGGATTTTGAATCCCAAAAAGAGAAGAACGATTATGAGAATTATGCTGACCAGCTGCAAGGTGCTAATCGCAAGGAATATCAATAACATTTACTTTTTTGAGAAGACTAATTTGAAATAAATAAGCAGCGCACTGAGTACTCCAATAATGACATTTGCCAGGATAACAGGCCAAAGCATTAAAGAAAAGGCATACACAAGCCACACAATCGTACTTGTAAGAACAATGCACATCATGGTAAGACTGAGGTCATTGACACTTTGGGTCTTCCAGACTTTATAGACTTGGGGAATAAAAGTCACGCTGCTCAAAAAAGCACCCACATGGCCAATCAATTCTATGTTATCCATTTTTAAATTTTATTTTCGTTTAATCTTATCCAGCCACCGGTTAGCTTCTTTCTCGCGGCCAATTTTTCCATTTGCGATGTATAATGCAAGTCTCGGGTTCATAGTTCCCTGTGAGGTCAAATGATATTGCCCACAATCGTCGCATTGATAAACCGCAATAGGTCCTCCTTTAGGCGCATAGTTATAATGAGTATGAGCTTCAATCAACGCATCCTCAGCAATCTCCAGCGTGGGATATACTTTTTTATGGCTAATACACTTTATCATATAACTTGCGCGCTAAATAGAAATTCGAATGAAGATAGCTGAAATTCACACAAAAAAGGGCGTCATGAAAATTAAGTTCTTTGAAAAAGACGCCCCTAATACCATCAAGAATTTTACAGACCTCGCCGAAAAGGGATATTACAATGGACTGATTTTTCACCGGGTGATCCCCAATTTCATGACCCAGGGTGGATGTCCTAACGGCATTGGCAATGGAGGTCCTGGTTATAAAATTGACTGCGAATTAACCGGCGAAAACCAGTTGCATGACCGAGGTGTATTATCCATGGCCCATGCAGGAAGAAATACGGGTGGATCCCAATTTTTTATCTGCCATAATCGTCAGAATACCAAGCACCTTGACCTAAACCATACGGTTTTTGGAAAAGTGTTTGAAGGGGATGAGGTAATCGACATGATTAAACAGGGAGATGTGATGGAGAAAGTGGTGATTAGGGAAGTTGAGGGATAGGGCTCAAAGGTTTAAAGTCTAAAGTTCAAGGATTAAGGAATTCAGAGTTCTCTTAGCTCTTGAAAAAGCAACATTTCACTCCTTTTACGCCTGGAGTAGCTTGGAACAAACTTCCCGCCAAAGGAAATTGTCGGTGTTGTTCATCCGTCATTTCCCCGCTGGCCGTGGTGATGTATAAAATATCCAGGTTCTCGCCTCCAAAAGCACAGGAGGTAACATTGTACGCAGGCACCATGATTTTTGAGAGTAGGGTGCATGTATTGGGGTCCCACTGTGTCACGCAACTTCCACCCCAGTGTGCGATCCACAGCATTCCCTTCTCATCGATCGTCATGCCGTCTGGTCGAGCGAGTTCATCTTTCATCTCAATAATCACCCGACCGTTTGATAGGAAGCCATTTTCCAGATCATAGTCAAATGCTTTGATCTTACGGGTTGGGGTATCGATGTAATACAGGGTCTTATTATCCAACGACCAACAGATACCATTCGAGATTGTGATCCCGGTGAGCATCCTGGTGGATTTATTTTTTTCAATCTTGTACAGGGCAGCGACTTCCGGTTGGATGTCAAGATGCATCGTGCCTACCCATAGCCGGCCTGCTTCATCACACTTTCCGTCGTTATAGCGCATGGTGCTCGTATCATGGGGTGGAGCAATGACAAGACGCCTCTCCAGCGTTTCAGGATTTAATTCAAAAATGCCCTCTTGCAGTGCAATTATCAGATTTCCATTTTCACAAGGCACTACCGTTCCAATACGTTGGCCTAATGCGATGACCCTTTCCTCATTCATCAGCGGATGGAAGATGTGGAGCACGCCCAGTTCAATATCCACCCAATACAATTCCTGCGTCTTAAAATTCCATAAAGACCCTTCCCCCAGTAGGGCATTGGCTTTAAAGGCAAGGGATGCCTGTAAAAGCATTGGCGGATGTATTATTCCTGGGGATGACAATTCAGAACAATTTAAAGGATATTCCTGTCTAAGCTAATCCTGACAAGATATAATAAAAAGCTTTTCTCAAATCCGGGCACCGTAATCCTCGTCAGCATTTGTTAATTTTATAATACTTCTAATCAAAATTAAAAGGTACATGCTCAACTCCCCCCTTCTAAAGGCCAACCCCAATCTGTATGTTTTCCTTCCCCTCCTTTACACGGTTTGGTCTGATGCGGTCCTTACACCCAGTGAAATCAAAACATTAAAAGCCCTGATTGACGGTCAAGCTTGGCTGAAAAAGGAAGAAAAGGATTTTTTGCTTGGGCAACTCGACCCTGCTTCTCCCCCCACGCCTGATGAGTTTAAGAATTGGCTGGCTGAAATCAAGCGCTCCGCGGACCTTGTTACGCCTGCCGCCGATGTCATGCTGGTCGACATCGGCATTAATCTCGCTCAACTTCATGGCGATGGTTCCCTCAATCCGTCGTTGGCTCAGGCAAAAGAGTCGATGTCTCAAATTGATGAAACGCTGGGCATGATAAGTGGTGAATCTGTTTATTACTTTTTCCCTGAAAAGCGTACCACCATCACCGAGCAGCAAAGCACGTTACGCACGTTTAATATTGACCAGATGACCAAAATTCTGGATGGCCCTGAAGAAGCGATCATTAAAAAAGTAAAAACCCTCCTATCCGATCCTGAATTCAAATACCTCGATACCGATAATCTCTCAGAGTATAGGGAAAAAGTTCTCAAATGGTGCCGATACCTCGCTGAGCAAGGATATGGTGCCATGGCCTACCCAAAGGAATTCGGAGGCAGCGGTGACATGGCAAGTTACTTTGCCATAATGGAGGTGCTGAGCTACCACGACCTCAGCATGGTAATCAAGTTTGGCGTGCAGTTTGGCTTATTTGGAATGAGTGTCTATTTCCTGGGGACGGAGAAGCACCATAAAAAATATTTGAAATCCATTGGCACGCTGGAGCTACCAGGATGTTTTGCCATGACGGAGACGAATCACGGCTCCAATGTGCGAGGTGTGGAGACAACTGCGACTTACGATCACAAAACGAGATCCTTTGTTGTCAATACTCCGAATGAATTTGCAAAGAAGGAATATATCGGCAATGCTGCCGTGCATGGACAGATGGCTACGGTGTTTGCACAACTGGTGGTAGAAGGAAAAGAATATGGGGTAAGTGCCCTACTGGTACCTCTTCGCGATAAGAATGGAAAAACATTCCCGGGCATTACCATTGAAGACTGCGGGAGGAAGATGGGGTTGAATGGCGTCGACAATGGAAAAATCCATTTCGACCATGTAACCATTCCCTATGAGAACCTGCTCGATCGGTTTGCCAGTGTCACCGAAGATGGGAAATTCGACAGTCCCATTGCCAGCGATAACCGTAGGTTTTTTACCATGCTTGGAACATTGGTGGGTGGAAGAATCGGTATTCCACGGTCAGGATTGAGCGCCAGCAAATCCGGATTGACCATCGCCATCCGGTACGGAGACAAGCGTAAGCAGTTCGGCCCGGAAGGCGCAAGCGAAGTTCCTATTTTGAACTATCGAACACACCAACGCCGGTTGATACCGCTTTTGGCCAATGCTTATGCCCTTCACTTCTCTTTACGATATCTCACGGATAGGTTTTTAAAACGCACAGAGAAAGATATGCAGGAGATCGAAGCCCTGGCGGCGGGAATTAAATCCTTTGCTACCTGGAATGCGACATCAACTTTGCAAGAGTGTAGGGAGTGTTGCGGTGGCAAAGGGTATTTGGCAGAAAACAGGATCGACCGACTGAAGAATGATACGGAGATTTATACCACCTTCGAAGGAGACAATACCGTTCTCATGCAATTAACGGCCAAAGGCAGGTTGACCGAGTTTAAGCAGGAATTCAGTAACATGAACTTGTTTGGTGCATTAAATTTTGTCGCAGACAAAGCGGCTACTTCAATTTCAGAAAAAAATCCTTTCATTACTCGCAGCACCGATGAAAAGCACTTGCTGGATTTTGAATTTCACATGAATGCATTTGAATACAGGGAAAAGGACATTCTCACCTCTTCGGCCCAACGTCTGAGAAAACTTATTAAGGGCGGTATGGATTCATTTGATGCTTTCAACGTCAGCCAGCATCATCTGGTGCAGGTTGGGTTTGCTCATATTGAACGCGTTATTCTACAACAGTTTATAATTCAGGTGGATAATACAAGCGACACCGGCTGCAAGGCCGTGTTGACGAAACTTTGTCAGCTCTTTGCACTTTCTCAAATGGAGAAAAACAAAGGCTGGTATCTGGAGAATGGTTATATGGAAGGAGTTAAAACAAAAGCTATCAGGAAGCTGGTAAATCAATTGTGCTGGGACATCCGTCAGGAAGCTGTTCCCTTGGTAGATGCCTTTAAAATACCCGAGAGTTGCTTGTCGGCTCCAATAGCAAGGAGATAAACTCTTGCTATTCAGGTATAAAGCAAAGTGCAGGTTGAACAAACGGTCTATTTTTTCGCAAACCCCTCCATGAAATAATCAATCTCAGGAGAAGTAAGTGATGCTCTCGCGGCTTGTATCACAATCCTATACCGGAAGGTCACCGATTGTCCCTGGGCTAATGTAAGATTCAATTCTTCTTTTCCCTGACTGAAGATTTTCTGTCCGAGAGGATTTGCAGCAAACAATCCATATCCCCTGGCATGCCAGTACGTGGGGAAGCCTGCATTTTGAGGATGATCAATAATGGCTATTGAAATATGCTCACCGTCTTTTATCCCGTTGAGGCAAGTCCAGCGTGAACGTTTACCCCATGTGTCATCGCCGGTGATTCCTTCCTTGTTCACATACAAACCTGTGACGCCATCATTCTTTGCCATGGAGACGGTAGTGACATTCCCATGGGCATCCACAAATTTATCTTCCTGTTTGGATGGCATTTCCAGCTCACGGGCCACGCGCAATCCGAGAAATCCATCCTTCACATCCTTGAAAATTACCTCCGGAACCATAGCTTTCAGTCCACTGAAGCGGTCAATGACAAAGGCGCCATGGTCTTCGCTAAAAACAAATTCAGTGACTTCTTCGAGCAATACGGTGTTGGCTTGATCCACCCAATGACTTCTCGTCAACAATAATACTTTACCCTTTTCTGACTTGACTGATACAACTTCCTGATGACGGATCGAACCGTAGGACGATTTTTTTTCCGCAGGAATGGCAGTGCTGTTGTTCCAGAAGTCCAGTCCATTTACACTTTCAAAATTTAGCCAAAGTCCTACATGGTGCGGGTGATCCGTACGCTCCCCGACGCGCGGTGCAATCGGATATCCGCGTGTTACGGTGTTACCGGTAAGTGTTTTTACCGGAAAGAGTACCGGCTTTTCTGTCGAATCAAAATAGCAGTAAGCCGTGATAAGCTTTTTGTTATACAGCACCTCAATTTTTTTCATGTCCTTGTTTTCACGAAACGAAAACCCGGATTGTGCTGATGCTGCTGCACAACCAAAAAATAATAACAGAAACATAACCCACCTGATCTTCATATTTTTAAATATTAAAAATATTTCCACCAGTCATCACCTCCTGATTTTTTTCGTCGAACGTTGCTTTTTGCCCTGTCCGCGCAGAGGCATTGGTCATGATGCAGGCTATGGCATGAGCGTAGCCCGCTTCTACAGGAGCATTGGTTTCCTTTCGGCTCCG
>JAYWDP010000504.1:0-3056 GCA_043779775.1 Cyclobacteriaceae bacterium | reverse complement strand
GCCGTTCGTCGCGCTGCGGGCAATCGGTTGGCACGTCGATGAAGTTTCCTTTTTGACCCCACTGAATGTTATGCTGTAGCTGATTGATGAGCGGGTTGGAACACGTGAAATTCCCAGTAGGTCTCATATCAGAATACAACGCAACGGCTGTAAAATTCTCAAGTTTAATCTCGCCTGGGAACCCCTCCACCTTAATAAAGCGGAATCCCTGAAATGTAAAATGTGGTTCAAAAACCTCCTCTGCTCCACCTTTCAATATATAGTTATTCTGTTGTTTGGCAGGACGTAAATTTTCAGTGTAAAAATTTCCTTGCTTGTCCAGCACTTCAGCGTGATACAAAGTGATTTGGTCGCCGGAATTTCCTTTCACTCTTACCTGTACCCAACCTACCAGATTTTGTCCGAAGTCGATCACCACTTCGCCCTTGGGGGTCTTAGTGAGTTTTTGAGCTTTGAAGATTTCGTGTTTTCTAATGGGCTCATTGGAGGTGGCAATAAGTATAGATTTGTCTGCTTGAATGACCTTGGTGCCTGACCACTCCTTATCTGAGAAGGAAGGAGTTGTCCAGCCTGTTTTTTCTTTACGCGCGTCGATGGTTTCTCCATTATAAATTTCAGAACTAACTATGCTTCCCGTGGATGACTTCCACGACTCATCTGAAATTATGGTTTCTGATGTTCCGTCTGTGTAGAGTATGTCCAGCTGAAACAATAGCGAAAGTTCCTTGCCATAGAAATTCTTTTGGTTGGAGAAGCCGATATAACCTCTGTACCAGCCGCTTCCAAGCATGACACCCAGTGCATTGTTACCTTCATTGAGTAACCTGGCCACGTCGTACTGTTGATAGGGGAGGCGCTTGTTATAACTCGTCCATCCGGGAGTCAGGTAAGCATCTCCCACTCGTTTTCCGTTGATGCTGACTTCATACATTCCATGTGCCGTGATATAGGCAGTCGCTGATTTAATTTTCTTTGATGTGTTAAATGTTTTTCTAAAAAGTGGACTGGGCCGGCTAACGGTATCCTCCTTAAATCCAGTCTGAATCCAATTTGCTTTCCAATCGGCAGGTTTCAAAAGACCCATTTGCCAATAGGCTGGTTCACTCCATGCCGATGGGTTGCCGTAATTGTCCCACACACGAACTCTCCAAAAGTATTTTTTACCAGATTCCATGGAAGGTCCGGCATAGTTCACATACACGGATTGATCCGATAAAACTTTTCCTGATTTCCATATACTTCTCTTTCCAGTCTTTGCGCCGTCGGCACTCACCTCTATTTCATAGGCGGTTTGCATTACATTTCGTTTAGTGGAAATCAACTGCCAGCTGAAGCGCGGCTGAAGATTGTCTATTCCAAGTGGATTGGAAAGATTTTCACATAGCGGATGTTGAACCTCGAGCTGCGCCAAACCGATCAGACTCAGCAGTTGACATCCGATGAACAGATACAGTATTTTTTTCATGACCATTCTGGTTAATGAGGATTAAATATCGTCAGGATTCAGAAAAAATAGTGACCGTAATAAAATTAGTGATCATTATTTTAGGGGTGAGCATGCAGAATTGGCTCAGCGCGGTTGCATGAATCTTAGGGCACTCCGGGAAAACGTCTTGCCTCACGTGAATAGGCCTTTTAGCCTGTTTCCATTAGGATTCTACGGTTTTGAGTAATAGTATTACGGCCGATTAAATTGAAAAAGGCCAGGTCTTGAAACACTTCCTCCCTCTTTTTTTAGCTTTAGTACTATTCTTTATCGACGCACAGGGCCAGGACATCTCCAAAGTGAGAATTGGGGCAAGCGAGAAAGGTAAAACCCTTGATATCGTACTTGAATCCTTAGAAAAGAACGCCCAACTGAAGTTTTACTATCTCCCTGAATGGATCGACAAGATTGTTGTGGAGAAGGATTACTCAGATCAATCCCTGCGCGAAGCGCTGGCAGACATACTGCAGGGAACGGAGATAAGTTTCGATGTCTTTTATGATTATGCTATCATATTGGCAAAGGATCCTGAACATGACTTAGAGCGGCAGTTAATTATTACCAAGGCCAAAAGAGAGCAGAAGAGTATTCTGGATGTCGTGGTAGGAGACATCCGCAGCAAAACCAAGGGCGACGTAACACTATCGGGCACTATTACCAGCGGGAAGACCAGCGAGCCTTTGATTGGAGCCAGTATTTTGGTAAGCGGACTTAATAAAGGAGTCGCGAGCGGGGCATCGGGCCAATATGCTATCACGGTTCCGGCTGGTGAACATGTCATTATCATTCGAAATCTTGATTACGATGAAAAGGTAGTGAATGGAAGGATTTATGGAAGCGGCGTTCTTAATATTACACTGGAGGAATCGGCGAGAGTTTTGGAGGAGGTGGTAATACGCGACAAGCAAATTGACAACACGATAGAAAACAGAATTGGCGTAACGAATCTGAAAATAAGCGAGATGAAGAGACTTCCCACGTTTTTGGGGGAAGTTGATATTATTAAGCAAATTCAAACACTGCCAGGTGTTACCTCGGTGGGAGAAGTTTCGTCGGGATTTAATGTCCGGGGTGGGGGGGCTGATCAAAACCTGGTGCTTTATGACAAAGTTCAGATTTTTAATGCTTCGCACGTTTTTGGTTTCTTCTCTTCTTTTAATTCAGAAGCGGTTCGCGATGCTCAGTTTTACAAGGCGGGAATTCCAGTTGAGTTTGGTGGACGGGTCTCTTCGGTATTAAGCCTGACATCAAAGGAAGGTGATTTTGAAAAATGGAAGGCTACGGGCGGACTGGGATCAATTTCAAGCAACCTTACAGTGGAAGGGCCTTTAAAAAAGAATCAATCCTCTATTATTGCTTCGGTTAGATCCTCCTATTCGGACTGGATGCTAAAGACGTTCACTCCAGATGTTAAAAAATTTCAAAATAGTTCGGTCTCGTTTTATGATATCTCCTTGAAAATTACACAGAAGTTGGGCGAAACAGGAAAGATATCGTTCTCGGGCTACATAAGCAATGATCATTTTACGTTACCTACTGATACCTCCTTTCAGTGGAGAAATATTCTTGG
>JAYWDP010000503.1:0-3056 GCA_043779775.1 Cyclobacteriaceae bacterium | reverse complement strand
TGCATCTCACAAGCAATGGTGGAAAAAATTGGGAGAAACTTTCTGTTCCCGGCAAGCCCGAATGGACGATGATCAACAGTGTGGAGTTTGATCCCTTTGTCAAAGGTGGCGCCTATGTCGCTGCCACAAGCTACAAATCAGGAGACTATCACCCCTATTTGTTCAAAACAAAAAATTATGGCAAAAGTTGGACTAAAATTACAGATGGAATTGATCCCAATCATTTTACCCGGGTGGTGCGGGCTGATTTAAAAAGGCCGGGACTTCTCTACGCTGGAACCGAAAGCGGCATGTATATTTCATTTGATGATGGCCTCAGTTGGAAGACCTTTCAGCTTAATCTCCCCCTGGTGCCAATCACAGATCTTGCCATTAAGAATGACAACCTCATTGCCGCCACCCAAGGAAGAAGTTTCTGGCTGATAGACGACTTGACTCCCTTGCATCAGCTTAACGAGACCATAGCAGGGAGTGACTTCAGTTTATACAAACCCATGCCCAGCTATCGGATGGCCGGCAGTTCCTCTATTGGAAGGCTCCCAAAGTCGGAGGGTAAAAATCATCCAGGCGGCGTCATGATCCATTACTTCCTGAAGGACACAGTCAAAGCATTAGTTTCCCTGGAAATTTTTGAAGACAATGGAAAGCTCATAAAGAAATTTTCGACCCTACCGGATAAAAAAACGAAGGATGAGGCGCTGAAAGTTAAACCGGGTGCCAATCGGTTCATCTGGAATATGTGCTATCCCAACGCCGAGGGTTTCGATGGTTTGATTATGTGGTCAGCCTCCCTTACGGGGCCAAAAGCCATGCCGGGCCATTACAAGGCGAAGCTCACCGTCAATGGTAAAATGCAGGAAAAGGATTTTGAAATTCTGAAAGACCCGCGCACCAGCGGAGCTTTGAATGACATTAAAGAACAATTTGACTTTCTCATCGCAGTTCGTGACAAACTTTCGGAAACCAATCTGGCGATAAAAAAAATACGCACCACACGGGACCAGATCAACCGGGTCACAGAGCCAATGAAGGACAAGGAAGACATGAAAGAGGTAAATGACCTGGCCAAGACCATCCTTGAGGATATGAAGAAAATCGAAGAGACCCTTTATCAGACCAAAAATAAAAGTGGACAGGACCCGCTCAATTATCCCATTCGGTTAAACAATAAACTGGGAGCACTTGCCGGGGAAGCGGATGGAAGCGATTACAAACCTACCGGCCAGGTCAAAGCGGTACATCAGGAAATAACAGGAAAAATTGATGAGCAGTTGCAATTTTTAAATAAAGTGTTTACTGATAAAATCCCTAAATTCAATGAGTTGATTAAACAGAAACAGATTAACCCTGTAACAGTTACAGAGGTATTTTAATTAATTGCTGTCTAAAATTTTAAACAATTCATCCAGGTTGGGCGTAATTATTATTTCTGTCCGTCGGTTCTTCTGTTTGTTTGGGTCCGAAGTATTGGGCATCAGGGGGGAATATTCACCTTTCCCGGAAGCTGTCACTTGGTTGGGTGAAACCCCTGCTTTCGTTAATATTTTAGTGATAGAGGTGGCACGCATGACGCTCAAATCCCAATTGTCCTGCATATAAGGTGACTTCTTCCCAATCGGCACATTGTCGGTATGACCTTCCACCATAATCTGAATGTCGCGCTGATCTTTAATGGCCTTCGCAAGCTGCTGTATGGCGGTTACTCCCTTGCCATCCACTTCAATGCTCCCGGACTGAAACAGAAGTTGCTCAGCAAGCGACACATACACCTTGCCATTTTTTACATTCACCGTGAGGTCATTCTCTTTGAAATTCAGCAATGCGTTGCTGATTTTATTTTTTAAGTCTTGAACGGCCTTGTCTTTATTGGCCAATATGGTTTCAAGTTCTTTCACTTTTCTTTCGCGTTCTATGAGGCTTGTACCCAAAGAATCATTCAATTTCCGGGTCCTGTCCAGGTTTGCCTGAATGGCAAACAATTGTTCCTTTTGCTGGGCCATATCGCGGTTTAATTTTCCACTGTTATTCAGGAGGTTTTTATAGTACGCATTCAGTTGATCATATTCGGTATTGAGAATGGCCAGCTTTTGAGCAGTGCTTCTCTTCTGCTCGCCCAGGGAGGTCGTATCATCTTTTAGTTTGGTAAGTTTCTCGTTGAGATCTTTTAATGCAACATTAGCCTGGTCCAATTGATCAGATTTTTCAGCCAGCTCCCCCTCGGTTTTTACCTTCTGTGCGAGCATGTCGTCATATTTCTTTTTGGTAACGAGGCATGATTGCAAGCCCGAAAACATGATAAAAAGAATGGCGACCCTAAATATTTTCTTCATACGGAAACGATTAAAAAGTGAAAAACTTCCACGAAAGTAGGCTTTTGAAATCGATCAAACAAAGAAGATCCTCCCACAAAATCCTAAGTTTTGTTTACCTTCAAACCAACAAGAAATTAATTCTCATTGAAAATTCTCAACTATGGAAGGCATGTTAAAACCAGGTTCATTTAACGGAAAAACAATTATCATCACTGGAGGTGGTACCGGACTTGGCCGATCCATGGGAAAATATTTGCTGGAGTTGGGCGCCAACCTTGTCATTAGTAGCCGAAAAAAAGAGGTAATAGATAAAGCTGCCAGTGATCTGATGAAAGAAACCGGAGGTCAGGTACTTGCCGTACCCTGTGATATCAGAAAGTATGAAGAAGTCGAGCAGATGATCTCGGCTGCGGAAAATAAATTCGGGACCGTTCATGGCGTGGTGAATAACGCAGCGGGGAATTTTATTAGCCCTACGGAACGGTTATCACATCGCGCGTTTGACATCGTTGTGGACATTGTATTGCGCGGCACTTATTATATGACACTCGCAGCTGGAAAGAATTGGATTGCGAAGAAACAATCCGGCACGTTTCTCAATATTATAACCACCTACGCCTGGACGGGTTCTGGTTATGTCGTTCCTTCCGCCTGCGGTAAAGCTGGCGTGCTGGCACTCACAAGATCGCTGGCAGTTGAGTGGGCAAAATATAATATTCGCAGTAATGCCATCGCTCCCGGACC
>JAYWDP010000502.1:0-21674 GCA_043779775.1 Cyclobacteriaceae bacterium | reverse complement strand
GATACTTCAGCCCCTGCCGAACTTCACACCATTTATTTTCACCTGGATGCTGCTTTATTCAAAGGACAATATGTTTTAATCAGCAGCATTGAAGAATGGGACCTCTTCGTCAATGGGAAACTGATCTATTCAGGACGCGAGCAGCAGTTTTCGGTTGATAGCCTGTCGCACCTGTATTCACAGGACCTTTTCTTTGGTGTGCATTCTGCGGTTACCATTCAGGAATTAGGAACGAAGGTTGTTTCACCCTATTCTTCTTTTTTTTCCAACGTACCTGACATTTCTGTCCGGCCGCCCACATTTTTTCGTGACTATACGATCATTGCCTCATCAATTTTGCTCCTATTTATTCTTTCACTTTACAAGACTAATCCTCAGCTTACTCTTGATTACTTTTCATTCGCAAAAATATTTTCAGTCAAGGAGAGAAATGAGAATCTCCTGGTTACACGGATCACATCAAGTGTAAATTTGTTGTTTTATTTGTTTTGTGCATTGCTTACAGGATTTTTACTTTCTGCTGTTTTTTATTTCGCCGGCTCCTTCTTTCGTGTGGCCAAGGCAACTGAAATTATTTCCTTGTCGGGTGCCTTTGTAATCTGGATAAAACTTTCCGTGTACATTCTGGTATTGCTTGCTTCCAAACTCATCATCGTTTTAATGTTTTCTGCCCTTTTTAATTTCCGGGAAACGGTAAGTTTTCAATTTTTCAATTTTTTGCGATTCGTTTTATTCACGGCGGTCATGATGGCCCTTCTGAGCCTGGCCTATTTCGTTTTCAGGGGTGGCCAGGCCTTATTTTATGAGCGGCTGATTTTATTGGCCTTGGCCTTTTTGAGTGCCGGCTCCATTATGGTGTTAATAAAATTATTGGCCCGGGCCCCTTTCTCCTTTTTTCATTTATTTTCCTACCTTTGTGCTTCGGAAATTATTCCGCTTGTGATCATAATCAAGATTTTCTTTTGACTCCCGAACACGACGTGTGCAGATATGACAGAAACGGTTGTTATTGACAGGATGCGCAAAGTAAAAAACATTCTCGTCACCCAGGAAGCCCCTATTGATCCTACTTCTCCTTACTTTAAGATTGCTGAGAAATATTCGATCAAGATTGACTTCAGACCATTTATCCAGATCGAACCCGTTCCGCTAAAAGAGTTTCGCAAACAGAAAATTGAAGTACTGAATTACACGGCTATTATTTTCACCAGCCGGAATGCAGTAGATCACTTTTTTACACTTTGCCGTGAACTGAAAATTGAGATGCCTGCTGACATGAAATACTTTTGCATCTCTGAACAGACTTCCAATTATCTTCAGAAGTACATAGTCATACGGAAGCGCAAAATATTTACGGGCTTAAAGGACACCCGCGACTTGCTGGAGATCATCAGAAAACATAAAAATGAAAAGTTTTTGTTCCCTTGTTCGGACATTCGTAAAAATGACATACCGGATTTTCTACGTGAAAATGGCTACCACTTCAGCGAAGCCATTACGCACCATACGGTAGCAGCCAATCTCTCAGACCTGAAAGAAGTATTTTACGACATTCTCGCATTCTTCAGCCCCTCCGGAATCCACTCTCTCTACACAAACTTCCCCGATTTTAAACAGAATAACACCCGGATTGCAGCCTTCGGGCCTGCTACGGCGAAGGCAGTAAAAGATGCAGGATTGGTCCTGGATATTGAGGCCCCTCAGCCAAATGCCCCCTCAATGACGGGAGCCCTGGAGCTTTATATCAAAAAGGCTAACCTTTCTAAATAATTCAAAAGGATTCTTTCGTTACTTCGTTAAGGGGTCATAGCCTGTAAGCTTGGAAAGGTTATTGACTTATATTTGAAAATCTTGCGCACGGAACTGTGAAAAAAGTATTACTCATTTCAATATTCTTTTTCTCCCTCGAAGGATGGGCCCAGCAGGATCCTCAGTTTTCACAATACATGTTCAATTCCTTCTATTATAATCCGGCCTTTGCGGGTACGGAGGGGGTGACGAAGGTCACCGGACTCTATCGAAGTCAATGGTTGGGGTACTCACCTACCTTTGGAGATGGAGGGGCTCCTGTGACGCAGATATTGAGTGTGCATACACCTGTCATAAAACTCAAAGGTGGAGTTGGAGGATACATTGTTAATGACAAACTGGGCCCCGTTACCAATTTCCAGGCACAGGCATCGTATGCACATTATTTTAATGTCTTCCAGGGTAAACTGAGTCTGGGAGTTAGTGGGGGTATTCTTTCTCAAAAGGTCGACTTTGATCTTTATCGGGCCACGGATCCAAGCGATCCCCTGTTGGCCAGCAAGTCGGGAAAAGAATCACAAATACGTCCGGATTTTGCAGCGGGAGTAATGTTTAAAAAGGAGAAATTTTATGCCGGCGTAGGTATTAACCATCTCAACGCAGCTAGTTTTGATTTTGGATTGACCCAAAGCAACCGGATGGCTCGCCATTTGTATGTTACCGGTGGCTACTATTACGATCTGAATTTTGACATCCGTTTACAATTTGTGACCCTTATCAAGTCGGATTTTACCAAAACGACTTTTGATGTGGGGGCCATCGCTTATTTCAAGGATGTTATGTGGGGTGGGCTTTCCTTCCGTCAATCGGATGCCGCAATCCTGATTCTTGGCTATAGTCTATTAAAAGATAAGTCATTAAAGGTTGGTTATTCTTTAGATTACATTGTGAAAGACCAGCAGGCAAAACAGCCAACCTCTCATGAATTGATGGTTTCTTATAGCCTTCCGGTCGATTTCAGCGGTAAAAAGATTATTAGAACTCCCCGTTATCGTTACTAAATCAAAACATTTTTGGGTTTTTTGAAGATTTTACTGAATTTGGGACTCTATTTTTGGCAAAACGTGATAATGAAATAAATTTATGGTCCGTTCGTTGGACACAAACGGGGCTTAAACTGACTTAATAACTAGAATATGAATGTAAAGGTGACATCAAAAAGTCTGGGTTACGTGGCTTTAATGACCCTCTCCTTGTCCATTGCTGGCTGTAGTCTGCTTGGCATTGGTGGTAAAAAAGGCGGTGATCAAGGTGAATTGGTCGGCGTAGCCAATCGGGAAGGTTGGGTTATGACAATCCCCTACGGGATGGTCCCCATTCCGGCCGGAACATTCCATATGGGTCAGGCAGATGAAGATCCAGCATCCACACAAATCAATTTTAATAAACAGGTAACCATCGGACCGTTCTTTATGGATGATACCGAGATTACTAACAATGAATACCGTCAGTTCACCAACTTCTTCCTGGTGGATAACGGACAAATCGAAGGCTTTCCTACCGTCAGCGCTGAAGACTTCAGACAAAAATATTATCCTGATACCACCTCCTGGATGCGCGACTTTGCCCACCACATGGGTGACCCGATCCAGGATTATTACTACTGGCATCCGGGCTATGATGACTATCCGGTGGTTGGGATCAACTGGGACGCTGCCGTTTTCTTTGGAAAATGGAGAACGGCCTATTTGAACGATTTCAGGAAAACAGTGGGAGAATTTCCAATGCCGGAGTTTCGGTTGCCTTCCGAGGCCGAATGGGAATATTCAGCCCGCGGCGGACGCGACATGGCGAAGTATCCCTGGGGCAATCCTTATATAAGAAACTCTAAAGGTTGTATGCTGGCTAACTTTAAGCCCGGCCGAGGCAATTTCTATGATGATGGTTTTGCCTATACCTCTCCCGTACAATCGTACTTCCCTAATGACTACGGATTGTTTGATACTTCCGGTAATGTCTCGGAATGGTGCCTGGATGACTTCAACCCAGCGTCTGTCCCTACCGTATGGGATTTGAATCCCCAATTTATAGACCCTCGCACCGATCCAGATAACAAAAAGTTCAATGCCAAGGTCCCACCGAAGAAAGTCGTTCGTGGTGGTTCATGGAAAGACGTAGCATACTATCTGGAAACGGGTACCAGAACGTACGAGTTTAAAGATTCATCCCGTGCATACATCGGGTTCCGCTGTGCAATGACCCACCTGGGACGTTCTTCAGGAAGGGAATTTTAATAATTAAAAACTCGTGTTATATTTAACTCGTGCTATCTAACAATCAAAAGAAACCTTAAACCTTAAACTCTAAATAATCATGGCAAAGAAAAAAGGCGGATTCATGCAGTTGCTCTATGAAACCATCATGCCCAAAATATATGGAATTGGCGCAGCGGTTGTAATTATCGGGGCATTATTTAAAATCTTGCACTTACCAGGTGCAAACCAAATGTTGATGATCGGTCTTTCCGTAGAGGCTGGCATTTTCTTCCTGAGCGCCTTTGAGCCCAAGCATGAAGATCCGGATTGGTCAAAAGTATATCCGGAATTAGCAGAAGATATCGAGGCTGAAGTCACGCAGAAGACATCCCGAATCAGCAATCGCCCTACTGGGGGTGAATCCCCGCTGCTTAAAATCGACGATATGTTGAAGACTGCCAAAGTGGATCAAAACCTCCTGGATAATTTGGGGAGAGGCTTGACGAACCTGGCTACCTCAGCCACGCAGATGAACAATCTTTCGAATGCGGCAGTAGCCACAAACGAATATGCCAAGAACGTGCAGGCGGCCTCCGCATCACTTTCTGAAATGAATAAGTCCTATGGCTCAGCCATGAAAGCAGTATCTGCTATGGCGGATGCTTCTAAAGACACTGGCGAGTATCACTCCCAGGTACAGAAAGTAACAAAGAACCTAGCCGCTTTAAATTCTATTTATGAAATGGAATTAAAGGATGCGGATTCTCATGTGAAGAGCATGAATAAGTTCTACGAAAGTCTTACAGGTGCCATGCAGGGTATGTCTTCCGTTGGAGCGAATACATCAAAATTCACATCTGAACTGGGCAAGCTGACAGATAACCTCACGCAATTGAATAATGTCTATGGTAGTATGCTGACGGCGATGAAGGGGACCTCTCCAAAATAATTGAGTTAAAAGTTTAAGGTTGAATCTGGTTTAAACTAAAAACGAAAAAAACATGTCAGGCGGCAAGGAAACACCGAGGCAAAAGATGATAGGTATGATGTACCTCGTGCTTACAGCACTCTTAGCCCTTAATGTGAGTAGTGCAGTTCTTGAGAAGTTTGCGATCATGAATACGACGCTGACGGATCTCATAACCGAAAATTTAGCAACCAATGAGAGGAAAACGAGCGCCATTTTGGCTTCTACCAGCAAGGAAGATAAAGTCTTAAAGGCAATCGAAACCACCAAGGCGGTCAGAGAGTTGTCCAAAAAGACCATAGCTACCCTTGATTCTATCAAGGATATTTTAGGTAGAGACCACCAGGGAATGCCGATGGTTGGAGATGAATTGGTGGGGAACACCAATATTTCCGAAGAGAAAATGCTCAATGACAAATCTCAGCTAGCTCCAAATTATGAAAGGACCCTGGTATCTTACCATGATCAACTGGAAACACTTACTGGAATGAAATTTTCCAAGCTTAACAAAAGAGCAGTAGATTTTAAAGAATTGAAGAATGAGAAAGGTGAAGTAGAACACGGAGACAAGTCTTTCATCGAGTTCTCTTTTGAAGGTACACCCACCATGGCAGCCATTGCCGGTGTCACCCAAATGCAAACTGAGATTTTGGAATTCGAAACAGAAGCATTGGATTCACTTGCGAAAATTGCCGATGCCGTAAATATTAAATTTGATAAGGTGGTGCCGATGGTGATCGGACCTTCTATTGTTGCGGCAGGTGCCAAATATACCGGTAGATTATTCATGGCTGGTGCCGCATCAGGTGTTACCCCTGAGATGTTCAGAAATGGAGCAGCTTTGGTAGTAACCACTGATGGCGAAACCAGCATTAAGATGGCGAACATTGAGTTTTCAGCCTCTGGCGAGGGAAAGCAATCTTTTACTGCTGAGATTCGTCCGGGTGCTGGAAAAGCTCCACTGATTAGAAAAATTGAGTACGAAGTGATTAAGCCGACCATTCGGATTACCAATGGAAATGCTCCCAGTTTGTACATGAACTGCGGTAACTTCGTAAATATTGAAGTACCAGCCTTGGGTGCCAATTATAACCCAACCTTTAGCGCAAAGGGAGCTACCATTCAAAAAGGAGATAAGCCGGGTAAGGTGACCATCATTCCTACCGAGCGAAAAGTTTTTGTAACGGTTTCGAATGGTGGAGCCTCCATCGGAACGGAACCCTTTGATGTGAAGCCTATTCCTAAGCCCCGTTATGTGCCCAGAGGCAATGACGGTAAAGAAATTGACTTAAAGAATGGCGTTAGAGGGGCAGGACTTACCGGTTTAAGGATTAACGCGGATGCTGATGAGAACTTCAAGACAGAAGTACCTAAAGATGCAGTCTACCGGATTCGTAGCATGGAGGTTATCCTGGCAAGGGGGACTCAACGCGTGGCAACGATGAACGTTACCTCGGAATTACTAGACCTCAATGTCTGGAGATCACAGTTTAAACCTGGCGATAGAATTGTTGTTGACATTAAAACAGTTACAAGAAATACATTCACAGGTGAACAGGAAAAAGTGGATGTAGTGGGAGGAACCATTAACATTCCTATTCAATAAATTACTGATATGATTAAAAAGAAGATTTTAGTCGGGTTGGCTTTCTTATTTATTGCTTGTGTTTCTTTTGCTCAGCAGGAAGAAGGACAAATAAATCCTAATTCTCTACTCAACATTCCCCGATACGAGCAATTGTATAAAGTAAAAGTCTGGAGGACATTGGATCTTAATGAGAAGCAAAACAAAGGATTTTTTGCAAAGGGCAATGAAATCACGGCCTTGATCATTAAGGCCGTGAGATCCGGTGAGCTGGTCGATATTTACAAGAGTGATTCTTTAATATCGAAAAGTACGAAGGAGACGTTTTTCAATGATATGGTTTCTCAGCAAGGGGCTACACTAGCAACCTGGGAGCCAGGAAAGGATTTTTATCAAGGTGATCAGGTAACGAATAATGGCAAGAACTACGAAGCCATTATTGATAGTAAAGGGAAAAACCCCACAACGTCAACCAATGAATGGCAGGTCACACAAGCAGGCATGGCTACCTTATTCTTGCCCAGTGAAATCTCAAAGATGACTTTGGTAGAAGATGTCATTTTTGATAAGAGAAGATCAAGATTGTATTATGATATGCTGGCTGTTGGCTTCTCCGCCTTCGACCAGAATACAGGTACCTACAAACCGCTGGGATGGTTTAGGTACAAAGATCTGGAAAAGGTTTTCCGGATGCATACGAAAGATGCAATTTGGTTCAACCGATACAATACGGCTGAGAATAAGAATTATGCGGATGCATTCCTGTTAAGATTATTCCATGGTACGCTCGACAAACTCGAAAACCCGGATAACGACAGAATTTTTGATACCTATCAGGCTAATGGCCGCCCCTACAAGGAGGCTGTCTGGGCAACGGAATGGGAAGAAATGAAGATGATGGAGCGAGAGCATAACCTCTGGGAATATTAATCCTGAATATCCTCAAGCAAAAAGGAGAGTTGTTTAACTCTCCTTTTTTTGTTGCCAGGCTTTTATAATCGCAGCCTTGGACTTACCCACTACTTTTTCAAGATCCTCTTGTGAGGCTTCACGGATCTTTTTGAAGGACCGGAAGGAAGAGAGGAGCAAATCTGTGGTTTTTTTACCAATGCCTTCTATATTTTCAAGCTCTGTAAAGACGGTGTTAGCGCTTCTTTTCATTCGGTGAAAAGTGATGGCAAAGCGGTGTGCCTCATCCCGGATTTGCTGAATCAACAGAAGACTTTGCGACTTCTTGTGGATGTGCAGAGGTACCGGATCTTCGGGATAATAAATTTCTTCCAGCTTTTTTGCTATGCCGACAATGGGAATCTGTCCATAAAGTAATAAGGCCTGGAGGGCTTCTACCGCGCTGCTAAGTTGCCCTTTCCCTCCATCGACGATGATCAGGTGGGGCAGTTCGCTGTTCTCTGTCTGCAGTCTGCTATATCTTCTACCTACAATTTCTTTCATGGATGCGAAGTCATCAGATCCCACCACCGTCTTGATGTTGAAATGGCGATAGCTGCTTTTGTCAGGCTTGCCATCGACAAAACGAACCATCGATGCCACCGGGTCCGTGCCCTGCAGGTTTGAATTATCGAAACATTCTATAATGCGCGGTATTGACTTCAGGTGCAAATCTTTTTGAAGTATTTGAAGTACTGAAAGGTTCTTGATTTTGAGTTCTTCTTTTGCAATTTCCTTTTTGGACTTAAGATATAATACATTTTTAAGTGATAGGTCTACTAATTTCTTTTTGTCACCAATGAGCGGAACTATATTTTCAATTTGGTTGTCGGTTACTTGTAAATGAATGTTGCTGAAGATAGTGTTATGGGAACTTTTCGTTTCAGTACGGAGCTGATGGGCTACCAATGTGAGGACTTCTTCGTCTGATTCATCCAACTTCTTTTTTATCTCTACATTTTTAGAAAAAATAATAGCCCCTTCTTTAATTTGAAGAAAATTAATGAATGCCTCCTGTGGAGAGCTGGTAATGGTGATAACGTCGATGTCCGTTAACTTTTTGTTTACCACAAGGGACTTGGTTTGGAATTTTTCAAGCAATTCTAGCTTGTGTTTAAAAAGTTCAGCACGTTCAAATTCCATCGAATCAGCAGCGAGTTGCATATTTCCACGGAAGTAATCTTCTACAGCACTCAGATTTCCCTTCAGGATATTTCGGGCCAATGCAATTTCTTCTAAATAGGGGCGCTCATCCTGAAACCCTTCACAGGGCCCCTTACAATTGCCTAAATGATATTCAAGGCAGACCTTAAATTTCTTCTTGACGATGTTGTCTACGGTAAGAAGAAGATTGCAAGTACGGATGGAGTAAAGTTTACGAACAAGTTCCAGAACACTTTTCATAGACACCACGCTGGTATATGGCCCAAAGTATTCTCCTTGTTTAGGAAGATACTTTCGAGTGTAGATGATTCGCGGGAAGCGTTCTTTTAAGATGCACAGATAGGGAAAGGTCTTGTCATCTTTGAGTAAAATATTGTATTTGGGCTGATTCTGTTTGATGAAATTGTTCTCCAGAAGCAGGGCATCAAACTCTGAATTGGCGAGTGTAAATTCTATTTTCCTGATTTCGGAGACTAATTTTTCAGTTTTTCTGTTGTATGGTGATTGTTTTGTGAAGTAGCTGCTGACACGTTTTTTAAGACTCTTCGCCTTACCAACATAAATCAATAAGGACTCGCTGTTGTAAAATTTGTAGATGCCCGGGGAATCCGGCAGCGATGCAACTTTTACTTTGATCGCATCCGTCATGCGCTGCTATTGAATATCCCAGGGTTTTTGATTTAATCTCAGCGAATCAGTTTCCTGGTAGCGTGAGCAATCCAATGAGATGTCCATGCCGGAGGCTGGGAGTTTAAACTTCCCTTTGGTGATTCCTGTCATTGGATCCTTATAAGCTTTTGTCATGAATTTGGCCCAGATAGGCCTGGCTGTTTTTGCTCCGGCACCGAAATTCCACGATGGGAAATGGATACTGCGTTCATCGCCGCCCACCCACGCACCGGCCACCAGGTCGTGTGTTACGCCGACATACCATCCATCCGAGGCGTTGTTGGTGGTGCCTGTCTTTCCACCGACTTCGTTGCCAATCTTAAGATCCAGTGGCAACCCAACGGAGGTTCCTTCGGTTTCTTCAACGCCGCCTTTCAACATGTAAATCATCTTGTAAGCCGTTTGGTCGCTGATAGCCTGTTTTGTTTTTGGAACAAAATTTTCAATGACATTTCCGTTTTTATCCTCGATGCGGGTGATGAAAAAAGGTTCAGTGTGAATACCGTTGTTGACATATGTACTGTATGCCCCTACGAGCTCGTAGAGTGACACATCACTGACCCCTAGACAAAGAGAGGGCACGGCATCCAGCTTACTCTCAATCCCTACACGATGTGCGAATTCAACCACATTGGCTTCTCCAAGGGCTTTCATCATTTGGGCTGTGATGGAATTGACGGACCTGGCCATCGCCTGGCGGATCGTCATTTTGGTTCCTGAACCTTTGCTGCCATCAAAATTAGGAGGGTACCAAACGCCTCCAGGCACTTCAAAGCTCGGTGAAATGTCTTCCATCACAGTACAGGGTGAATATCCAGACTCCATGGCAAGGCCGTAGACAAAGGGTTTGAACGTGGAGCCCGGCTGTCTTTTGCCTTGCTTTACGTGATCATACTTGAAGTACTTATAGTTAAATCCACCCACCCAGGCTTTGATGTGACCGGTATTGGGGTCCATGGCCATCATCCCGGTTTGTAAAAACCGCTTATAGTAAGCGAGTGAATCTATAGAACTAAACAAAGTGTCTCTCTCTCCGCCCCAGCTAAAAACGGTCATGGGTTTTCTCAGATTGAGCATGATCCGAACAGAGTCGGCACCCTCACCGTATTTTGCTACCAGATTTTTATAGGCATCAGTCTGTTTAATACGGGCTTTAAGAAATCCAGGAATTTCTTTGCGGTCATCATCAACCCACGGGTTGCGGCCTTCCCATTGTTTTCCAAATTCTGTTTGCAAAAACTTCATATGCTCGGCCACAGATTCTTCTGCATACTTTTGTAGCCGACTATCAATCGTTGTGTAAATTTTAAGGCCGGAGTTCCATAAATCAATTCCCCTTTGCGAACAAAAATCCATGAGATAGGCGCTGGTGACTGTACGGAAATAAGTGGCAAGTCCTTCGTTTTGATTTTGAATTTTAAAGTTTAAGCCAAGATCCAACGCGATAATCGAATCATATTGTTCGCGTGTTTGGATTTTGTATTTGAATGAAAGAAGTTTATAGAGTACTTCGTTTCGTTTTTTTAATGCATTTTCTGGTCTTCTAATCGGATTAAATCTGGAAGGATTTTGTAGCATTCCAACGAGTAAGGCAGATTCCCTGATGTCAAGACTGTCCGGCGTTTTATCAAAGTAAGTTTCGCAAGCCACTTTAATTCCGAAGGCATTGTTACTGAATTCAAAAGTATTAAGATACATCGCAATGATTTCTTCTTTAGTAAAGTTTTGTTCAAGATTTACCGCGATGATCCACTCTTTGGTTTTCTCCACAATGCGTTTGGGGTATTTTCCAAGCTTAGCTATGTGGCCATCTAATGAACGGTCTGGGTTGCGAGTGTATAGGTTTTTGGCCAATTGCTGCGTAATCGTACTGCCGCCACCTGCTGGATTCAAAGTTATTAGTCCATAAAGAACCCTGATATAAGCCGGAAAATCTAAGCCGGAATGTTGATAGAAACGATGATCTTCAGATAATATCAAGGTATTTACCAGATCTTCCGAGAGCTCATCAAAAGTGACCTGGCTTCGATTAAAGCGAAAATAGCGCCCTAAAGACACGCCATCGGCTGAAATCAATTCGGAGGAGAGGTCATTTTCCGGGTTCTCCACATCAGCCAGGTCGGGCATGCCGCCAAAAAGTTCAAAGGGATTCAACCCCACAGTATATACATATAGTGGCAATCCCAAGACGAATATCAGGAATGCAATCCAACAGTATTTAATGGCTTTGCGAAACCATGGCCGCTGAACATTTAGCAGGTCATTGATTTTCTTTTTGATAGTGTCGATCAAAGAAGCTGAGGTACTCATCAAGGGCTTTGTTACGATAGAAAATATTGAAATTATCCTTCGTTATAACAAAGTTATGGAAATTTAGGATGGAAAAGGGTTTTGTATTCGACATCTGAGTCTTAAACCGGTTGAAGTACTCAAGTGCTTCTGTTTTGTCAGTCAGATTGCCCACAAACGTTAAAGCATAATCATCGTTAAAGATCAGGTTACTGGTCTCCAGTTTTTTTCCTTTATAGTTTTCTGTATTAAATTTTTCGACAGCATTGGCAATGAGTGTGCTCGCTTTATCCTGGATGCGGCTCACGACCACGAAATAATGGGATTCCTCAAAGGAGGCAACAAAGCGGATTCCTTTTGACCTTTCTGTCTTTTCAAGAAAAGTTTTAGAACTGGCTATAAGAGTTTCTGCATAGGCATGGGTTGGGGCATGGGGATATTTTTTTATGTATTCACCCAGTTCGAATTGATAGCGAACGATGTCTTCGGTTTTGCCGGTGATAAGAATTTGCAGCAAGTCCAACTGAGGAATAAAGGAAGTTTCACCAATGTCTTTGGCGTTTTTTATTTTATCCTGAGCCCCGCGGAGATTGTTCCGTTGAAAGTCGGCATAGGCAGCCTTGTAGATCATTTTTTGTTTTTCCAGCGCCACGCTCGTTTCTTTCAGATAGTCTGGGTTAAGAAGAATCTTGGTATAAGTCGAATTGGGGAATTCATCTTTCAGGTTTTGAGCCAGTGCTTCAGCCTTGCTGTCTCCCCTTTCTTTATGAATCAGGTAAAGTTTGTAGAGCACTTCCGGTTTAAAAGAGGAGTGAGGGAAACGGTCCAGAAGTTTTTCATAAGAACCTTCAGCATTTTCTTTTTCAGACAACTGAAAGTAGTAAAGGTCCCCTAATTTAAAATAGGCCTCTTCAATTTTTCCCTGTGCTTCTTTTTTTGCCTCATCCGTTTTAAGAAGTTGGGCGCTCAGCTTATTGTATGCATCTTCAGCAGGACTTAGCCCGGATTTCTTAACGTCGGTGACTTCTTTGTTTCCTGTTTCAGGCGTTGCGCCAGTGACAGTAACATTACTCAGCAGTGGGGCGGAAGTCCTGGTTGATCTCCGCCAATTATCCTCAAGGGCGATATTACCCCAAATGCGCTCAAATTCTGATTGACCTGAGGCCATGGCAGAGGCATTTCCAAAGTACCAATCAGTGGTGCTGGTAGATTCTGTTTGAAAAAATGTACTGTTTTGATTGATAGTTCCCGGACTTCCATCTGACCTTTTTCTTTTCTTTTTCTTGCCGCTTTCCCTTTTTTCATTGACTGCAAATACGGAATCGACTTTGGCCCGCAATGAAGTGGAATCAAGTGAAGATATTCTCAGCAGACTGTCTTGCCACTGAATTGTCTCGGTATATTTAACGAATTCACCCAGTACCAGGTGTCGTTTTTGTATGAGATCATAATTTTCAAAATCCTTGGGAAGCGAAGTCATGGCGCTGTCGTAGTAGGACTTAGCCAAAGAAAAGTATTTGAGTGAGTCGAAATAGAGTTGACCGATGCGAAGAAAGGCATTGGCCTGAATTCGTTTATTTTTACCGGCGTGTGCAGAAAGTTTATATTGATCAATGGCGTCTGAAGTATTACCCTGTTTCCTTTCAAATTCACCTAATTCGAAATAAATCTTGTCTTTGAATTCGCGATTCTTAGTATCCTTTAATAATTTTTCAAATTGCTTGTGTATTAAGCGCACGTTCTTTGAGTTATCAAGGCGTGCTACTTGTGCCATGTTAAGGCGGGCGTAGAAATCAATTTCATATTCGGGATTGGTGCCGAGGCATTTTCGATAGTAATTATAGGCTTCTGAACTGAATCCCAGTTTTTGATAGACCTGACCTATAATAAAATAGATTCTCCCTTTCCGGTCAGTATGGGTAAGCAGCGAGTCTGCTGTCGTCAGACTTCTGACCATGTTGTCATAATTGCCTTGTATCTGATAGAAGTAGGCCTTTTCCAGATAGAGATTTTTAGAGTTTAGTTTATTGAGTTTTTCTTTCTCTAAAAACCGGAAGGCTTCTTCTGCTTTTTCATATTCTCCCTCTTCTGTAAAAGTGCGAATCAAATGCACCAATGCCTGGTGACGTAGATTTGAATCATGACTTTTTGTATTGACATACTTAAACGTCTGTGCGGCATTCATGAAATCACAATCATACAGGCGTGCCAGCCCTACCAATAAGTAATTATCGTCAACCCACCGGCTATTGGGGTGACGCTGAATGGAAATGGAAGCCATCTTTACAATTTCCTCGGTATCTTTTCGATAACTCTTGGCTAGTATGGTATCGAGTTTAGGAAAAATTCGCAGGATCTGATTGGGATTATCGTCAAGACTTTTGAGTATGATCTTTTCTACTTCACGTGTTTTTTCCTTTGCATAGAAATATCCATTGAAGTGGGCCGTTGTATTATGAAAGACATTACCTGTTATCGTGTTTTGATTCGAAGAGCAACACCACCATATTGTGGCGGAAACGCAATAGCAAAGTATGATGGGTAACCGGAGAAAGACCTTCATGGACTGGTTTGAACTACAAACGTAAAAAACAGATTTTCAATATTATAATCAGCAGGAATATCTAATTTTGCAGACATTTTTAATCATTTGAAGCCTAAAAAGACCCTTTCTGACCGTCTCTCAGCCCGATACCAGATGGTGATCCGCAATGAGGACAATCTGGAAGAGAAATCAAGCTTCGGATTTACTTATGCAAAGTTGCTGGTTTTTTCTATTGGAGTATTCCTCTTATTGTTTACTGGCAGTCTTTTTTTAGCGCAAACCCTTTTAGCCAAGTGGTTTGACCCGCGCTATGCGGAACGTGAGACCACCAAAAAATTAATCCAACTTCAGGCCAAAGTTGACTCACTTGCTTTGGAGGAAGAAAACAAAGACCAATTCATTAGAAACTTCAAGCGTGTGTTGAATGGGGACACAGTCAAATACTTTATTGATTCCGTTGAAGCACTCAAGAGTCAGAATAAGCCCATTAAACCGGTGAGCAGTTTTAAACTCGCTCCGACCGATTCACAATTCAGAAAAGACTTTGAAGAATCAGAACTTTCACTGATCACCCTGACCAACAGTAAATATCGTGAGTTGCGCGAGACATTTTTCTTTACCCCTATTACCGGTTTCGTTTCGGATCAATATGATGTGAAGAAGGGACATTTTGGCGTTGACATTGTAGCGAAGACCAATGAACCGATTAAAAGCATCGCTGATGGTACCGTTATTATGGCTTCCTGGACCCAGGATGCGGGGTATGTTATTGCCATTCAACATCGCGGCAACCTCATTTCGGTCTACAAGCACAATGCCGAATTGTTAAAAAAAGTTGGTAGTTTTGTCAATGCAGGGGAAATTATCTCTATTGTTGGCAACAGTGGCGAGATGACCGATGGTCCCCATCTTCATTTTGAACTATGGTATAGTGGCAACTCGCTTAATCCTGAGGAGTTTGTAACATTTTAAAAAAGTAAATTATGTTTACCACGAAAGAGGAGAAAAAGGCTGCTGAGGAGATTAGCAATTCCAGCAACGTTATTGGAAAGGGCACAACACTGGAAGGGAATATCGAGACCTTCGGAAACATCCGTATTGAAGGACGTGTCCACGGAAATATCAAATCGAAATCGAAAATTGCATTGGGAAATTCCAGTCACGTGGAAGGAAATATTTCAGCTCAAAATGCAGACATCGAAGGAACAGTAAAGGGCAAAATTGATATATCAGAAGTTCTGGTACTAAAAGCATCGGCTGTTGTACAAGGCGATATTTCAACGGGCAAGCTGGTGGTGGAGCCCGGAGCGGTTTTCAATGGCAGCTGCAAGATGGGAGCCGCCATTAAAGACATTATGTCAGCTGATAATGGATCAGGATCCCACACCTACAGGACCGAAGGGGCCTCCGCAAACTAATTCCTACCTTAAATATAGCAGCTTTGCATTCCAGCTGCTGGGAGGAATAGGTTTGGCCGGATGGGCAGGGTATCGAATTGATAAATACCTTGATTTTAAGTTTCCTTTATTCACATTATCATTCGTGATGCTTGTCTTTGGCGGGATGCTCTATCAGATGTATAAAAAACTCAACCAGGAGTAATTTGCTGAAGTTCCTTATCTATTTATTGGCATTAACCTTACTGGTTTCCGCCATCGTTTATGCGGGTTATTCTAACGACTTTTTCTTAGTTCCTTCCTACGGTTGGGAGATTATTCTTTACATGGCATTTTCTACTGCTGCCGTTTTTAATTTTCTTCGAAAAAAATCCGAACCAATCATATTTACCCAATTGTATCTGCTGACCATTGTCGTAAAAATGCTGACGGGAAGCATTTTTATTCTCATCGTCATATTCATGGACCGGCAAGGTGCCTCCGGAAATGCAATCCTGTTTATCATCTCGTACATGCTGTTCACGACGTTAGAAGTTGGTTTCCTATACAGGAATGTAAGCGAGCTGCGATCATAAAGTGAATTGATTTTATTGACTGAAAAGCAGTATTGCCAGCAACTTGAAAGGATGGCTTTTAAAATAAAATATAATATGATTTTTGTCATACGGAAGAGACGCTTTACGGAAGCCAAAAAAGGATCAAAACATTTTTTTTTGGGGTATTAATCAATACTTTTGCAATCGATTTAATAAGACTGTGCAACCCCACCCAAAAAAGCCATTTTTATTATTAAAATGTGCGTTTTTATCGCTCTTAGTGATCCTATTTTCCGGTCTAATTTCATCCGTAAACGCACAGGGAGAACACGCTACTGATTCTTCGGGAACCATCGCTGAACACAAAGATGCATTTAAGGTAAGCGAGGTGATTATTGAACACGTTTTGGATAACCATATGTGGCATTTTTTCGATGGCCATTATGGTACCCTTTTTCTTCCGGTAATTGTTTATTCATCCGAAAGGGGAATTGATATTTTCTCATCACGCAATTTCTATAATGAGCATCATCAGGCTGTTGAATACATCGGATACAAGCTGGACCATCATAAAATCTATCTGGAGGGAAATCCTGTACTCGATTTTTCCATCACCAAAAATGTTACGATGCTGTTTATTAACGCTACGCTGCTTTTTATTTTGCTTACTTCCGTAGCCAGAAGTTTTAAGAAAAATACTGGGAAGGCACCCAAAGGGATACAGTCTTTTATAGAACCGATTGTGTTATTTGTTAAAGATGAAATCGTGAAGCCTAATATTGGTCCGAAATACGAGCAGTATCTCCCGTATCTACTCACCCTCTTCTTTTTTGTGTTGTTTGGTAACATTTTGGGATTACTCCCGGGTGCGGCAAACCTTACAGGAAATATTGCAGTAACGCTGACTCTGGCCCTGGCTTCCTTTTTAATTACTAACATCAGCGGAAACAAAAATTACTGGAAGCATATTTTCTGGACGCCGGGCGTACCGTTGCCCCTCCGTCTGATAATCCTTCCGGTAGAAATTATTGGAATATTTACCAAACCGTTTTCATTGACGATACGATTGTTTGCTGCGATCACGGCAGGTCACATCGTATTGTTGAGTCTGGTTTGTCTGACTTTTATATTTCATAGTTGGTTGGTAGGAATTGGGGCTTCGGTATTTGTTTTGTTTATAAACCTGATCGAATTACTGGTAGCAGGGATTCAGGCCTATGTCTTCACCTTGTTTACCTCGCTGTATATTGGGTTGGCGGTGGAAGAGCCCAGCGAAGGGCATCATTAATGGCAAAAGAAATGCGGGCAACTGCATCTTAAAAATACTCCAGGACGATCCTGGATTTTGTTTCACTTAATTATTTAATGTTATGTTATTCTCAATTTTATTAGACGTAAGCTACGCAATAATGGGTGCGGGCATTGGCGCTGGTCTGGCTGCAATTGGCGCTGGAATCGGTGTAGGCCGTATCGGAGGCTCAGCAATGGAAGCTATGGCTCGTCAGCCTGAATCTGCCAACAAATTGCAGGGCTCCATGCTGATCATCGCTGCTCTTGTTGAGGTAGCTGCTTTATTTGCTCTTGTGATTTGCTTCCTGGTGTCCAATTTGACTGCAGCCGATATTGGCGGTTAAGTTGGCATTTGTGATGAAGAATCAAAAGCGTGAAACATTGGAACTTGCCCTAGGTGATGGGCCGGGCAGGTTTCTTTACTTAAGTTAATTTGATTAAACCCCAGTATTATGGAATTACTAACCCCCGGTACCGGCCTTCTCTTCTGGCAAGTGGTGGTTTTTACTGCCTTGTTCTTTCTCTTGACCAAAATGGCCTGGAAGCCAATACTGGCCTCTTTGAAAGAAAGGGAGGTATCTATTCAGTCAGCACTCGATTCGGCTGAGAAGGCGAAGGCTGAAATGGCCTCATTGAAGTCTGATAATGAAGTCCTCCTAAAACAAGCACGTGAGGAGCGCGATAAAATATTGAGGGATGCCCGGGAGGCTGGCAGCCGCCTCCATGAGCAGGCCCAGGAAGAAGCCAAGAAAAATGCCGATCGGCTCATCAATGACGCGAAAGCAGTAATCAATATTGAGAAGCAAGCGGCGTTGCGAGAAGTTCGTGCGCAAGTGGCCC
The DNA here is from genome assembly GCA_043779775.1 of Cyclobacteriaceae bacterium. Lineage (GTDB taxonomy): Bacteria > Bacteroidota > Bacteroidia > Cytophagales > Cyclobacteriaceae > ELB16-189. The sequence goes on along the minus strand of JAYWDP010000502.1, from coordinate 3,440 downwards.
AATTCTCTCTGGAGATTGCCGAGAAATTGATCAAGAAGAATCTTTCCGGTGATAAAGAACAAAAGGAGCTAGTGGATGGCTTTATCAAAGAACTAAAATTGAACTAATTCATGGCTGATTTACGAGTAGCTTCGAGATATATAAAATCATTGCTTGGGTTGGCAGTGGAGCGAGGCGTTTTGGAACAAGTGCATCAGGACATGATTTTATTTTCCAAAGTCTGTGATGAAAACCGTGGCTTTACTGCCATGTTGCGCAGTCCGGTGATCCGACACGAAAAGAAAAGCTCGATCCTCATAAAAATATTTTCTGGTAAAGTACATTCACTTACGATAGCGTTCATTGAAATTATTACCAGAAAAAACCGTGAACCACTATTGCCGGCTATCGCAGGCGAGTTTTACAATGCCTATAATGAATACAAAGGCATCGGGCAAGCGGCTATCACCACGACCATACCCATGGATTCCGATCTTAGGAAAACCATCGAGGCCATTGTAAAGAAACTAAGCGTTAAAAAACAGGTTGAAATAAAGGAGACTGTTGACAAAGATCTGATCGGTGGATTTATTCTTAACATTGGCGACCGTCAGATCGATGCTTCAATTAAAAGTAAACTAAGGACCCTCGAGGTAAAATTCCACGAGAACTATTTTGTAAAAAGCGTTTGAAATACGAATCAACGAATTAACGATTAAACGTATATGGCAGAGATCAGACCCGAAGAAGTATCTTCAATATTGCGTGAGCAATTAGCACATGCACGTACCGATGCTGAATTAGAAGAAATAGGCACCGTATTAACCATTGGCGATGGTGTAGCCCGTATTTATGGACTTACGAAAGCACAAGCCGGCGAATTGGTTCAGTTTGAGAATGGTTTGCGTGCACTCGTTCTCAATCTTGAAGAAGACAACGTGGGTGTTGTGTTATTGGGAGATCCGAAAGGAATAAAGGAAGGCGCTATCGTTAAGCGAACTGGCAAGATTGCCGCCATCAATGTTGGCGAAGGTGTATTGGGTCGTGTTGTCAATACCCTGGCCAGCCCCATTGATGGTAAAGGCCCACTCACAGGAGATCTGTATGAAATGCCTCTGGAGCGCAAAGCACCGGGTGTTATTTTCCGCCAGCCGGTAAATGAGCCCCTTCAAACCGGTATTAAGGCCATTGACTCGATGATTCCGATCGGTCGTGGACAGCGGGAATTGATCATAGGAGATCGTCAGACCGGAAAGACAGCGGTGGCAATCGATGCGATTATTAACCAGCGTGAATTTTACGAGAATGGGAAGCCCGTTTATTGTATTTATGTGGCTATTGGTCAAAAGGCTTCGACGGTAGCGCTGGTGGCCGCAACGCTTGAAAAAGCCGGGGCACTCCCCTATACGGTAATCGTTTCAGCATCGGCATCTGACCCTGCTCCCATGCAGTTCTTTGCTCCGTTTACGGGCGCTGCCATTGGTGAATTTTTCCGTGACACGGGAAGACCAGCGCTGGTAATTTATGATGACTTATCAAAACAGGCGGTTTCCTATCGTGAGGTTTCATTATTGCTGAGAAGGCCTCCGGGCCGTGAAGCATACCCTGGCGATGTGTTCTATTTGCACTCCCGGCTGTTGGAGAGAGCGGCAAAGATTATCAACAATGATGCATTAGCCCAGAAGATGAACGATCTTCCTCCTTCCATCAAACATCTCGTAAAAGGCGGCGGTTCACTCACGGCGCTTCCTATCATTGAGACACAAGCCAATGATGTATCCGCCTACATTCCGACGAACGTGATTTCAATTACGGATGGGCAAATATTCCTTGAGACAAATCTATTTAACGCAGGGATCCGACCTGCTATTAACGTAGGTATTTCTGTTTCACGTGTGGGTGGATCGGCGCAGATTAAATCAATGAAAAAGGTTGCTGGAACATTGAAACTCGACCAGGCCCAATTTCGTGAGTTGGAAGCATTTTCTAAATTTGGTTCTGACCTGGATGCCTCTACAAAGCTTACCATTGAACGCGGCCGCAGAAACACCGAAGTGTTGAAGCAGCCGCAATATGCTCCGGTACCTGTAGAAGAGCAGGTGGCAATTCTATCGGCCTCAACCAAGGGCTATATTGACAATGTATCGGTAAGCAAAGTAAAAGAGTTTGAAAAGGAATTCCTTGGACTGCTTAAGGCCCAGCACAAGAACATTTTGGACAACTTCAGAGCCGGTAAGATTGAAGAGGCAGATATGGAGACCATAAAGAAAATTGCAATCGAGTTGGCAGGAAAATTCAATTAGCCTTGTTGATAGGCAGGAGTGAATAGCCGCCTATTGATAAATGGATCAGTGATGATAACAAAGAGATGGCAAGTTTAAAAGAAGTTAAGACCCGGATTAGTTCGGTAGTCAGCACACAGCAGATTACCAAAGCCATGAAAATGGTGGCGGCTGCCAAGCTTCGCAAATCCCAGGAACGAATATGGCAAATGCGCCCATTTGCTAAAAGAATGATGACGATTCTTCAGAACCTTTCTTCTGTAACCACGGATGGAGATAACTGGTATGGCAAAGTACGGCCTGAAGAGAAAATTCTTATTGTCACCATTAGTTCGGATCGTGGGTTATGCGGTTCCTTTAATTCGAATATTTTTAAGGGTGTACTTCGCGTAATTCAGGAAAAGTATTCTTCTCAACATGCAAAAAAGAATGTGACGATTCTGGCGATTGGAAAAAGGGGATTGGATTATTTTGGCAAAAGGAAGTATTCCGTGGTGGGTGAATACGTGAATCTTTTCCATGGTTTATCTTTTGAGAAAGTTTCCGAAGCCAGCCAATTCATCATGAGCACCTTCCGAAAAGGTGAATATGATAAGGTGGAAATAGTGTACAACGTCTTCAAGAATATAGCCACACAGATTTTAACTACGGAGCAACTCCTACCGGTATTGCCTTCACCCCAAGCCAAAAAACAGGAAGTAGATTATATTTTTCAACCTGACCAGGAAGAGATCCTTAGCGGTCTGGTTCCCAAATCAATTAATGTGCAACTGTACAAAGCCGTATTGGATTCAAATGCATCCGAAAATGGCGCACGCATGACTGCCATGGATAAGGCCAATGAAAATGCCGGCGAACTATTAAAAGATTTAAGACTCACTTATAACCGCACCCGGCAGGCGGCCATTACCAAAGAAATTCTAGAGATTGTGGCGGGGGCTGAGGCTCTCAAATAAGCCTAAGACGGGTAATCCGGAAATTATGGTTAATGAATGAGGTGAGACGTAACGGATTTGACCGGATAGCACCTGTTTATGATCAGATGGTCCGGCTTTTCTATGGAAATCAAATTCAGGAATCCCAAACTTATTTTCTTCCCTTAATACCGCCGCAAGCCAAAGTCCTTGTGATGGGAGGGGGCACGGGCTGGATTATTAAAGAAATTCTAAATGCCCAACC
>JAYWDP010000501.1:0-3077 GCA_043779775.1 Cyclobacteriaceae bacterium | reverse complement strand
ATATGGCCAGTCTGCCCTCCTATATAGTGTCAGTTGATAAGACTGCTTTTAGCAGAGCCATTTCGAATATTATTATCAATGCCCTTCAGGCAAAAAAGGAGGGTCAGGTAGATCTGGAAGTTACTATCCTGACTAATATCACTAACAAAGTTGCGATTACCAGCATTCACGACAATGGCAAAGGCATGGACGCTGATGTAAGGGAAAAGGTTTTTGAGCCACAATTTACTACCAAGCATTCTGGTTCAGGGTTGGGACTGGCGATGACGAAGCAGATTGTCATGCAAGCGGGAGGAAAGATCTGGTTTGAGTCGACGATGGACAAGGGAACGACCTTCTATATTGAACTGCCACTAGTTGATGAACACAGGCCTTTCCAGGCCCAATAGGCTCTATTATTCCTTCCCATTCGGAGCAATTGACCTGTTTAGCCAAACAATTTAGCCCCTTTTGTAACCATCCTCTTATTGGGCAGTAAATGCTTTCAGGGAGGATGCATCCTTCGGTAGCATAAGAAAATCTTTGGTCAAAAACCCACCGGCCTATGTTTAGAAACTACTTCTCCGTTGCCGTGCGCAACATTTTTAGAAACAAACTTTTCTCTTTCGTTAATATCCTCGGACTTGCCTTTGGCATGGGCAGTGCCCTGTTGATTTTCCTTTGGATCAACGATGAATTGCAGGTAGACCAGTTTCACGAGCGGGTAGGGCGCATCTATCGCGTCATGGAAAATCAACAGTATACCGACGGCAGGCTGTTTACGTTCAGCTCCACGCCGGGGCCCATGGCTCCCTTCATCAAAGAAAAGTATCCGGAGATTGAAAAAGCGTCCCGGTTTACCTGGCAAGTAAACGAGCTCTTCCGGGACGGAGATAAGTCCTTTTATGAAGAAGGCCGATACACCGAGCAGGATTTTCTGGACATATTTTCTTTCAAACTCATTTCAGGTAATACTGCCACAGCCCTGACCAACAAGAATTCAATCATCATCAGCAAAGCCATGGCGGAGAAGTTCTTCGGGCAGGAAGACCCCATTGGCAAGGTGTTGCTTATGAATCTGAAGAATTCTTTTACGGTGACGGGGGTGTTTGCACCACTCCCCAAAAACTCATCTCTTCAGTTTGAGTATCTGCTTCCGTTTCAGTTTTTCTGGGATGAGAACAAGAACTGGCTGGATCAATGGGATAACAATAACATTCGGACCTTTGTGATGCTCCGCGAGGGCACCAACCTGGCAGAATTTGGCAAGAAATTCAAGCATGAGGTCAAGAAACACGTCGAGAAGACTAATGTAGAACTTTTTGTCCATCCCTTTGGAGATGCCTATCTGCACGGGGATTTCGAAAACGGAAAAGAATCGGGGGGAAGAATAGAATATGTGAGAATATTTTTTATCGTGGCCGTTTTTGTTCTCGTCATTGCCTGTATCAATTTTATGAACCTTGCCACCGCCCAGGCTTCCAAGCGCGCCAAAGAGGTAGGCTTGCGGAAAGTAATTGGCGCTTATCCCCGTCAACTGTTCGGGCAATTTATGGGCGAGTCATTCCTGACGGTGCTGGTGGCAGCCCTGATTGCCATCGGGCTGGTCCTGATCGTTCTGCCAGGGTTCAATCAATTAACGAGCAAGCAACTGGGCTTTTTCTTGCTGGATATGCGTATTACCCTGATCTTCATAACGGTGGTGATATTTACCTCCTTGCTGGCGGGCAGCTATCCGGCTCTTTTTATTTCAGAATATAAGCCCGTAGACGTCCTGAAGGGTCAACTTAAGAGCGGCCGTGCAGCCTCTCTTTTTAGAAAGTCGCTGGTGGTCGTTCAATTTGCCCTTTCGATCATTCTCATCGTCAGTACCATCGTCGTTTTCAGGCAGATGAATTTTATGGAAAACCATGACATCGGTTTTGTTCGTGACAATGTCTTCTATATGTGGATGCAAGGTGAGGTCAACCCAAAATTTGAAACCTTCCGCACGCGGATGTTGGCCGAACCGGGGATCGAAAGCGTGACAGCCTCGAGCCAGCTGCCCATTGATATAGGCAACTCCACTTCGGGCGTGCAGTGGGAAGGCAAGAGCCCCGAGGACCGAATCCTGTTTACAAACCTGATGGTGGACTATGAATTCGTCCAAACCATGAAAATGAAGATGTCGGAGGGTCGTCCGTTTGACCGGAGGATCATCACCGACAGCGGCAATTATGTTGTGAACGAAAAGGCGGCGTCAAAATTTGGGTTCAAGAATGGCACGGCTGACCAGGAACTCACCATGTGGGAAAAGAAGGGAAAAATTGTCGGGGTGGTTAAGGACTTTAATTTTGGATCGCTGCACAGCCCGATTGAGCCGCTCATCATGAAGATTGTGAACTGGCAAGAGAACAATTATGGTTGCCTGCTGGTTCGTGCCAAGGAAAGGCAAGCGGAGACTGCGTTGAAATCAGCCGAAAAATTGTGGAAGGAATATGCGGCGGGCTATCCTTTTAAATACAATTTCCTCAACCAGGATTGGGAAGATTTCTATAAGGCGGAAGGTCAGCGGGGAAAGGTGTTCAATGCCATGGCCATATTATCCATTTTTATTTCTTGCCTGGGTTTGTTCGGTCTTTCTGCTTTTTCCGCAGAACGGAGGACCAAGGAGCTTGGTATTCGAAAGGTATTGGGCGCCTCCGTGCCGGGGCTCATGGGATTGATGGGAAAGGAGTTTGCCGTGTTGGTTTTGGTCGCTGCTGCTGTGGGCTGTCCCGCAGGATGGTATGTGATGGATTCATGGCTTAACAATTATGCCTTTCACATCGAGGTGGGCTGGATTTCTCTTGCCTTGGCGGCTTCCGCCTGCATGGCGGTGTCATTGGGAACAGTCGCCTATCACTCCTTGAAAGTGTCAGCCGCGAATCCTACACATTCATTGAGGTACGAATAAAGCTGCACGCGCTAACAGACCACATCAAATCTTCAACACGTCCGAACGTCAACACGACTATGACTTTTCCTTCAAACTCTGCATGACCTTGTTGGAGAAAACAAAGTCGTCCAGCTCTTCAACACCTGAATTCATTATTTCTTTACTGGAGCCCTCCCAGAGG
>JAYWDP010000500.1:0-3086 GCA_043779775.1 Cyclobacteriaceae bacterium | reverse complement strand
GATTATCCAGATGGAAAATAATCCAATTCCTGGTGCCTTTGCCAATTACCTAAGATCGCATCTTCTAAATCTTCGGCATTCGGTCGTACCTTTGACCCATGCAATCCAATCTTAATGCCGTCCACGTTGATTTTCTAAAGAACCTTTCCATCCCTGAGTTTAATCCCATGCAATTGGCGGTCATGGAAAAAACTGCTACTACGAACAATTTAATGGTCCTGGCACCTACGGGCTCCGGAAAAACACTTCCGTTCCTGATTGCAATAGTCAACAAATTGAATGCAAAAGACAAGGGAGTACAAGCCATTATCGTGGCCCCTTCGCGGGAACTGGCGCTCCAGATAGAACAAGTTTTCAAGGCCATGAAAACGACTTTCAAAGTTAGCTGCTGTTACGGTGGTCACTCATTCAAAACGGAACAGGCCAGTCTGAGTGACGCACCTGCCTTGATTATCGCAACGCCCGGAAGACTGTCTGACCATATTGACCGTGACTCCTTTGATCCTGCATCGGTAAAGATTGTGGTGTTGGACGAGTTCGACAAATCACTCCAGATGGGTTTCCACAGTGAGCTGAAAATGTTCTTTAAAGCCCTTTCGGGAAAGCAACAGTATGTCCTCACCTCTGCCACCAGCCTGGATCCTTTGCCCGACTTCCTGCCATTCAAAAAAATAGAGACATTAAATTTTCTGACCAGTGAAGCAGACCCCAAACTGCACTTAAAATTGGTTCGTACGTGGAGCACTGATAAGGTGGAGACGCTCATGCGCCTGGTGGCCAGATTCAATCAGGAGGTGACCCTGGTATTTTGTAATCACCGCGATGCCGTCGAGCGAATCAGTGCCTTGTTCAAGAATCACCAATTTGAACACGGTATCCTTCATGGTGCCATGGAGCAGATTGACAGGGAAAAAAATTTAATAAAATTCAGGGGAGGAGCACACAATGTATTAATCGCCACGGACCTGGCTTCCCGCGGCCTGGACATTCCAGAAATTAAGCACGTGGTACACTACCAGCTACCACTCAATGAAGAAGCATTCCTTCATAGGAATGGTCGCACAGCGCGTATGCATGCTCATGGTGAAGCCTATCTGATTTTGGCAGATGATGAAACATTGCCTGTTTACATTTTTAAAGACTTGGAAGAAGTGACGCTTCCTAAAGGCTTATCGCTGCCACCGCCTCCCGCCTATGCCTGCCTTTACATCAGCGCAGGTAAAAAAGACAAAATAAGCAAAGGCGATATCGCAGGGTTGCTTATGAAGAAGGGCGGGCTGCAAAGCAATGAGGTAGGATTGATTACCACGCTGGACCATGCTTCATATGTTTCTGTAAAGCGATCGTTGGTACAAAAGATATTGAGCAAGATAAAAGATGAAAGACTGAAGAAGATGAAGGTTAAGATTGAGGTTGCAAACTGATAGGTAATTCGGTGATTCGTTAATTCGATCATTGGCCACTAAGACACAAAGGCATTAAGGAAACAGAATGGAAATAGTGAAACTTTGTACCCTGGTGACTTAGTGGCAAAGTTTAAGGCTAATTTTGGAAATGAGACAATTGAAAATTCAGTAGTTTCGCTGATTCGTTTGATACGGTGATTTGACAAACAATAAAAAATGAAAAGAATAAAATTTGTTTTACTGACCATTTGCGCAAGTATTGGTTTGATTTCTATGAACGCCGATGATCGATGGACTTTGCTACTGGATAAAGATCTTTCACAATGGGAAACCTATTTAAGCTATAGATTCAAGCCAGAATATAACGGAACGATCCCAAAAGATGAATTAGGGAATAATATTGCACCCATCGGCTATAATAAAGATGAGGCTCATGTATTTTCCATTATTAAAGTTGAAGGAGAAACAGTCCTGAGGATCAGCGGTGAGGTCAACGGAGTCATTTACACTAAGCAGGAATATGAAAACTACCATCTTTCCCTTAAGGTAAAGTGGGGAGATCTCAAATTTGATCCCCGTAAAAACAAGTTAAAAGATTCAGGAATTTTATATCATTCCATCGGTGAAGCTGGCCTGGACTATTGGCGTTCCTGGATGCTTTCCCAGGAGTTTCAGATCATGGAAGGTCACATGGGAGATTACTGGAATCAGGTCAATGCAGCTGTCGATATCAGGTCGTTCCCTGCCGAGGGAAAAATGAACTGCGTGGCCAATGCGAAGCAACCCTTCTTGCCATTTGGTAAAGGAAATCCAGAGGGATTTTGTCTCCGTGCTGAAAATTATGAAAGCCCCGCGAGTGAATGGACCACGCTGGAATTAATTTCCTGGCAAGGGAAAAGTTTACACTTTGTCAATGGTCATGTGGTGATGGTATTGCAAAATTCTCGCTATCTGCAGGATGGCAAGTCAATGCCCCTGACCAAAGGAAAAATACAGATACAAAGTGAAGCAGCGGAAGTGTTCTTCAAGGATATCCGGATCAGAAACCTCACTGCTTTGCCCAAGATGTACGAAGAGTTATTCTGATTTTCTCGATTAACTGATTAACGACAGGTCATCGCAAATATCAAAGTTACCAGTGCCTAGGACAGTCTAGTGTTACCTCCTTTTCCCACGGATATGGCAGCTTTTCTGATTCGCAATCTTTTGTTTGCCGGCGTTGCCTCATCCGATGCGCTGAACAACATGCCGACAATGAGTTCTCTCTCAAATGTATCTGCCGTAGCAATGAAAATATCAAACGCCTTTAACTGAATTTCAAGGGCTTCACCTTCAAAGTTGGGAAGTGTCATAGCAACATCATAGAATTCCCGCGGAAGCGGTAAGTTATTGATCGAAGTCAATATGGGGAGACCTGTTTTTACTTCTATACCCGGACCCAGATTTAAATTTATCGCGTCATCCAGGTATGCGAGTAATTTTATAAGATGCGTTGACCTCTCATCTCTACTCAAGGCATGCAGGGCATAGGCGGCCACAGTACTTTCTGTGATAAACTCCTCCTTCTTTTCTATAGCCTGATAGAGGCCTGGAAGGAATACGAATTGGATCCACTGTTCAACCGTTAAAGTATTTCGACCATACTTGCCCATGTTCTCAAATTTGGATTCCGGAAGGGGG
>JAYWDP010000499.1:0-3087 GCA_043779775.1 Cyclobacteriaceae bacterium | reverse complement strand
CGCTCATTCCCAAAGATCCGCAAACTCATTATTGGTATGGTCAATTTCTGATCTTTGCCAAAATAGACTTTAAGAATGCGCTGGCCCATATGCGGGAGGCCGTGAAACTTGATCCTCTTGGGTCAATCCCCAATTTCAATTTGGGTATGGCACTGAATTACAATCAGCAGTACCATGAGGCCGAGGAGGTACTCAAACTGAGCGCTGAATTGAATCCAAAGAATGAATACGCATTTTTTAACACTGGCGTAAACTATCTTGAAGTGGGCAAATGGAAGGAGTCTTTGGCTGCTTTTGAAAAAGCATCTCAACTTCGAAATGACCGGTCTACCGCTTTTTTGGTTTTTATGTATATGAAAGATAAAAATTACCCCAAAGCCAGAGCAGTGTATGAGGACCTTGTCAAAAGTGCCCAGGATACCTCCGGCTATACTTCTTTGTTATCCGTAGCCTCGGCAGCCTATTTCGTGGGGGAGAAAAAAAAGGCTTTTGAATTCCTCAGGCAGGCATTGGCTACTCATGATATATGGATTGAATTACCACAATCCTATCGGCCACAAGTACCAGGCGATCTGATGGAGGATCCCATCAGCATTGGTTTGTTCAATGCTCATTTTGACCGGCTAAATCAAAAAAGAAAGAAAACAAAAGGTTAATGGCCTCGATATCTCTTCCCCGCCGATTGATAAAAAAATCAAACTCTCCGTAAATGACAAAGCTTCTCATTTCTGCCATCGTCCTGGCAATTACTATGGAGGTTGCCGTTGCCCAAACCCCGAATAGAAATGACTACGCTCGTGCCGTAAGTTTTCTTAATGAAAATGTGAACAATAAAAAAGCATTCAATGTCCATGTTGAGCCCAACTGGTTTGCAGACAGCACAGGGTTCTGGTACACAATGTTCAGCAAAACGGAAAAATCATATTACAAAGTAATTTTCAAGCCTTTGCAAAAAGCACTTCTCTTTGATCACGGCCAGCTCGCAGAAAAGCTTGGGGTATTCCTGAAAACCGGCCTCGATGCAAAGAACCTGGAGTTGGGGAATATCAAATACGTAAACAAGGAACTGATTGAATTTACTGCCAGGGGTAAGAAATTACAATGGAACACAAAATCCAATACGCTATCGGAAAGCACTAAAGTGAAAGAGGAACCATATCCATTGGAGGAAAAGTCTCTTGATGGAAAGTGGATCGCCTATATTGACAACCACAGCAGAAATATTTCGTCAAGACACGATGGAACTACTTCGTGAAGCATCTGCTGGGTCAGGAGCCGGTGTGGGATTTTGACTGGAAGTGAGTTAAAATTGGTGACAAGCCTAAATAATCTAACCATCTCCTTGCCATGCGTAAATTACTACTCCTCTTATTCATCTTTTCGCATACTGCAGTCATTGCACAAGTGAATCTGGAAAAATATGCCACTGATTCAGCTTCTGTAGAACATCAAGGCGTACCCAAAGGGGAAGTAATCAAATTCTCTTTCGAAAACTCGAAAATATTTCCAGGAACACGAAGAGATTGTTGGGTATATATACCTGCGCAGTACAGGCAGGAACAACCTGCCTGTGTATATGTTAACCAGGATGGACTCGCGTGGAAAGCGCCTGTTGTATTTGATAATCTCATTTATAGAAAGGAAATGCCGGTTACCATTGGTGTCTTTATTTCACCCGGACAGGTCATTGCGGTGGATCAACAAACAGCGAATGACCGTTACAACAGAAGTCTTGAATACGATGGATTGGGCGACAATTATGTTCGATTCCTATTGGAAGAACTATTGCCCGAAGTCGAAAAGCAAAAAGCGAGCGATGGCCGGGCCATCCATTTATCAAAAAATGGAAATGACAGAGCTATTGGCGGAGCCAGCAGTGGCGCCGTCTGTGCGTTTACGGCAGCATGGGAACGGCCGCTTGAATTTTCGTGGGTATTCAGCGCCATTGGAACGTATGTCGGGCTGCGGGGAGCCGACCGCTATCCCACCCTTGTTCGGAAATACGAGCCAAAACCCATCCGAGTTTTCTTGCAGGATGGGGCAAATGACTTGAATATTTATGGCGGCGATTGGTGGAAAGCGAACGAAACATTGGAGCGTGCGTTGACATTTGCGGGATATGAAGTAAAGCATGTGTGGGGCGAAGACGGGCATAACGGAAATCAGGGAATATCCGTTTTTCCAGAAGCCATGCGCTGGCTTTGGAAAAATTGGCCAAAACCTATAGCTACAGGCATTTCGAAGAATCAGTTTTTGAGTGATATATTAATCCCAGGTCAGGATTGGGAACTGGTTGGGCAAGGTTATAAATTCACAGAGGGCACCGCAGCCAATGCATCCGGCGAAGTATTCTATCAGGATATTCCAAATTCAAAGACATATAAAGTCAGTATTGATGGAAAACTCACTGGATTGCCTGTCGATGCAAAAAAAGCAAGTGGCACATCTTTTGGATCCGATGGAAAACGTTATGTCGTTGCCGGCGCAGCAAGCCAGATCATCAGTTACGATGGGAATGGAAAGGAAACTGTAGTGGCCGATAACATTACCGGCAATGATTTAGTGGTTGCAAAAAATGGCAACATTTATGTTACCGTACCGGATGGCACGCAAAAGCCCAGCAAAATATTTCTGATCAGGCCGAATGGCGAAACAAAATTCGTTGATGAAGGATTGAGATTTGCCAACGGCATTGCATTAACTCCTGATCAGACGCAATTGTATATTACTGAGTCCGCTTCGCATTGGGTGTGGATTTATAGGATTGAACCAGACGGAAATCTTGGTTACAAGCAACGATTCGGCTGGCTTCATTCACCTGACGATGCAGACAACGCATGGGCCGACGGACTTAAATGCGACACGGCAGGACGGGTATATGTAGCCACGCGCCTGGGAATTCAAGTGCTTGACCAGCTCGGCCGGGTGAATGCCATTTTGCCCTCTCCGGGCGGGCAGATTTCCAACTGTTGCTTGGGCGGCGTAAATTTTGATATTCTATACATATCCTGCGGAGATAAAGTATATCGGCGGAAATTAAAAGTGCGAGGAGCCAATACGTTTGAAGAACCCATCAAGCCGGCAAAG
>JAYWDP010000498.1:0-3087 GCA_043779775.1 Cyclobacteriaceae bacterium | reverse complement strand
CGGCGCCTCGGTGGACCGGACTGGCTCAGGCCGTAAGGAGGACGGGGTGCTCACGGCTTATGAAGCAATGAATCTTAGTCTTGACCAAACGGATTTGGTCGTACTATCTGCCTGCGAGACTGGATTAGGAGAAGTTCGAAACGGGGAAGGGGTCTATGGACTCCAACGTTCATTCATCGTGGCCGGCGCCAGTACTGTTTTGATGAGTCTATGGCAGGTAGACGACGTGGCTACACAGGAATTGATGAACGCGTTTTATTCCATTTTGGTCCGGGGTACGGACAAACATGACGCTTTTCGCAAGGCGCAATTGGAGATGAAACAAAAATATACCGTTCCTTTTTTTTGGGGCGCGTTTGTTTTGATTGGATATTGATCGGAAATTGGAAACATATGCGTGTTTTGCTGTTGTTCGCATTGTTGATGGTCCTTTCAGGTCAAGCATTGGCTCAAGCCCAAGTGCCGGCGGTGCAGCCTTTTGACTCCATGGCCTATTACAACAACACCAAGAAGCCTGCGATCAGTGAGTCTTCGGTGACGGAATATGCGCCAACCATTCAGGCCGATGGAAAGACCATCATTTATCAGCGCGCTGAATTGGGCAAAAGGTATGATCTCTACGAAAGTCATTTGCAGGATGGAAAGTGGGAGAAGTTTGTTCCGCTGGACGGAATCAATAAGGCCATCGATACTACCGACCTTGTGGGAGGGCCAAGCATCAGTTTTGACGGGAACGTATTGTATTTTTTTCGATCAATAGGAAGGCAGGGCAACCATGAAATATTCTATTCCGAGCGCACAAAAGACGGATGGGGCGCCCCCAAGAATATCGGCCCTCCCATCAACACCGACCCGGTAGTCGACAAAGACAAAAATGTGAGTGGAGGCTATGAAGCTTTCCCTTCGGTGAGCGCGGATGGCACGACCCTCTATTTTGTGCGCACTAACCCTGGCGGCCCACAGGACAAAATACTTCGCAAAGAAAGAGAGAACATGTTTTGCCTGAGCATTTATATGTCCGTAAAAAATAAGGAGGGGAAATGGGGCAAGCCTGAAAAGTTGCCATGGCCGATCAATCAGGATTGCGAAAAATCCCCGCGGATCATGGCCGATGGCCGGACTTTGATATTTTCCTCCAATCGCCCGGGGGGGAAGGGAGGATATGACATGTACCAATCCAAACTCAATGATTTGAATGAGTGGTCCGCTCCGATACCGCTGAATTTTGTGAATACCGAAAAAGACGACCAGCTTCCTTGCATTTCCGCTGAAGGCGATTTGATGTACTATACATACAATAATGCTGATATCTATTCAGTGATTATTCCGCCTTCACTCCGCCAGTTTATGAACAACATTGTTCAGGGGTTTGTCACCGATGAAGATAACAAAGCCGGGATTGGTGCTGAGATCATTGTGACCGATGCGCTCACTTCCGAAATGATCCTGAGCCAGGAAAATAATCCCGCCGATGGACGCTATACTTTGGTACTCCCCGTGGGACGGAGTTTTAACATCGAATACAAGAGCGCCGGATATTCTTCCTACACCTATTCCCTCGACCTGAGGAATGTCAAAAAATATCAGGAGCAAAGTGTAGATGTTCAGTTATTTAAATCAGTCAAGATGGGTCTCAACATAAGCGATAGGGAAATTTTCGAACCGATTCTTGCCGACGTCAAGGTAAAGGAAAAGGGTCAAAACACATTCTTAACGGACGCGAAGAATAATCCGAAAGACGGTCGCATCAATGTTGATTTGCCGGTCGGGAAAGAATATGAAATAATCGTGAGTGCCCCGCATTTTAAGAGCGAAATTCTGGAGTTTAACGTATCGGGGCTGGTCATTTACCGGAATTTTGAAAAATTTGTTGAGCTGGTACCGGAGAGGATTGAGGTGATGGTGAATGTTGCCGATTTGGTGAATAATTCAAAAGTAAAATCGAAAATTGTTTTGAAAAACAAGAACCGGGATGAGATCATCGAGGTTGGGGGAAATCAGATGGTGTCGTTGCGCGCGGGAGACCGTTATGAGATGGAAGTAACGAGCGATCAGGGATACGCTTTCAACTCAACGACCATCGATCTTGCCAATGGCCAGGTTGCTCCGGTGGACATCAAATTGCTCAAGCTGGAAGTTGATGCAAAGCTCACTTTGCGTGATATTAATTTCGAATCCAATTCAGTCAAACTTTCGGACATCTCCTTTGTGGAGTTAAAGCGCGTGATTCAATTGATGCAGGAAAATCCTGGCCTGAAGGTGGAAGTGGCAGCCCACACCGATGACGTCGGCTCCGATACATACAACGCTGTGCTTTCACAAAAAAGGGCGAAGAGCGTCGCCGATTTCTTGATGGAAAATAAAATCAACTCAGCGCGCTTTGTTGCGAAAGGGTATGGGGAATCGCAAAAGAAAGTATCCAATGACAATGAAGCCAACCGTGCGATTAACCGACGGGTGGAACTGCGGATCCTGGAGATTTAAACAACAGGTAATGATGAGAAGTATAATTTTCTTTGTGCTCTTGACAGGTATTTTCGTGAAGGCGGGTGCGCAGCGCATTAAATACCACGATCTGGCCCCCTTGCTGGAGGGGATGAGCAGAGGAGAACAAAAGAATTCTCTGAAGGAATATATTTCCCGTGACCCTGACCATCCCCACGCGAATTTTTGGCTTGCACTGGTGTATGAGTCCAATTATAAAAGCGCGGATCCCCTCACCCAATATGAATTTGCATTAGCAAATGCAGAGCAGGCGAGAGCGCAATTTGTCAAAGCCAAAAGAATCGTGGATGAGCGCGAAGTAATGCGTAACAATGAATTCTACGGTATGTTGTTCAAGAAAGTTGACATTAACAGCTACTCGTCTGTGGAACCTGACGTCGTATTTAAGAAGATTGCGAATGGCCATGATTCGACGAGTTTATTCCTGGAGAAAGTCCCACCGATTTATGCGAGTTTTACGCGAAGTGTTAACTTTTATGACCGGGCGGTTAAGATATTCGCGGCATTGAATAATGAATTCGTAAGCCTGGATGACTTGTATTTATTTTTCGACGCCGACGTTGACAAAAAGTTGGAGGAACT
>JAYWDP010000497.1:0-3100 GCA_043779775.1 Cyclobacteriaceae bacterium | reverse complement strand
CACATTCCATCCAGTTACGCATGTGGTTGGAAGTGAGTGAATCGCCACCGGTGTTGGCCGAAACCACCACTTTCTCATCTTTGACATTCAAATCCATTTCAGGAAGCAGGTTCGCCTGGAGGTTCATATTTTTTGCAAAATTTTCTGTCAGACCGCCGGTGGGCGTGACTTTATTCGTCTGCAGGTTGAGTTCTCCTCCATTGGAATAGTAAACTTCTTTAGGATGTTCATCGCCATTATGCATACGTGAACTAAAGGTCACCTGGAACCCGTTGGCAGGATCATTTTCCTGACCATAATCAAAGACCGAAGTTATGGTGTCCCAATTTTTCCGGCCATCCTTCCACATATAAATCCCTCCATTGGCCATGACACTACGTGGATGTTTCAATCCCGAAAACCAATGCACCGTGTCAATCTGGTGACTCATCCACTGGCCGGGTAAACCGGAAGAGTAAGGCCAGAACAATCGGAACTCCAGGTGCTTTCTGGCATCAAACGGCTCAAAGGGCCGGTTCATGAGATAACGTTTCCAATCGGTATCCTGCTCCTTCATCTGTTCCACCGCCTTCACCCTTCTCCAGCGGCCCGGCTGATTTACATTCCAGGTTAGCTCTACCATGGTGATGGGGCCAAATTTTCCTGTTTGAATAAAATTAGCAGCGGCATGATAGTTTGCCCCGCTCCTTCTTTGTGATCCAATCTGAACTATTTTTTTTGATTCTTTGATCGCCTTTAGCGCTGCGCGGTTATCTTCCATTGTTTCGGCAAAGGGCTTTTCAACATAGGCATCACAGCCACTTTTCACCGCTTCAATGGCGTGGAGTGCATGCTGAAAATCAGCCGTGCTGATAATTACAGCGTCTACTTCTTTTGAAGAATATAATGCGTCATTGTTTGAGAAAACATTGACCGGATGCCCGAATTTTTCTTTTAATGCAGCCTGGGCTTCTTCCCTCCTCAGTCGCCATATATCAGAAACGGCGACCATGTCAAAGTTCATTTCCTTGTAATGGTTAAAAAAACTCGGCAGCAGGGAACCCTTGAACCGGTCGGAGAATCCCACCACACCGACCCGTACGCGGTCATTGGCGCCGATGATCCTGGCATAGCTCGAAGCGCTGAAGGCCATGGCACCCAGGTAGGTGCCTGCCGTTGCCTTCGCTGATTTCTTAATGAATTCACGTCTGGAGTCTTTCATGTGTCTGAAGTTTTGAGTGATGTGACGCTATTTTATTTCTTTGATTTTAATGCTTCTGAAAAATACCTGATCTCCATGATCTTGCAATAGGATGTGGCCCATTTCAGCCATACCAAAGTTTTCCCACTGGGCATATTTGCTCCGGGCAACCAGCGCCTGATAAATAGGTGTGCCCCGCTGATATTCAACTACTTTATAGCCATTGAGCCAATGCTCAACACGGTTATCAGAATAAACAACGATGCGGCCATAGTTCCAGGTGCCCATCGCATGTTGACCACGCTTAATTTTAATCGATGGGATGAGATCATAAAGTGAAGCCAACGTACGGTTTCCTACAGCACCCATCTTCGCATCAGGATGCTTCTCATCATCGAGAATCTGGTACTCCAACCCGATCGCAGAACCTTTGTTCTTCTCGCTTTCGGTTACAAAATACTTAACGCCACTATTCGCCCCTTCCGTTATCCGGAATTCGAACTGAAAGTCAAAGGAACCGTACTGACCAACGGTGACAATATCACCTCCGTTCTCAGATTCAGCGCCAGAGGACTTTACCGTGCTAAGCGTTCCGTCCTTTATCTCCCAGCCTTTGTTCGGAAATTTATCTTTATAAACACCTCGCCATCCGGTTGGAGTTTTGCCATCCCATAAAAGCTTTATACCCGTTTTTTCCTCCTGACCTGATATTGTATTCGGAATCAAGTTAACTACAAAGATGTCATCCCAGAGTGTCGGTATCAGATTTTGAGTTTGTATTTTGATGTTGCGCCACCGTATTTTTTCCCCCGCTTCCTCGGGTTTACCAATCGAATGAACTTGCAGGGCGATGAAACCTTTTCGGGTCATATTGTCGACTACATGAGAAGTGGGGACACCGTTAACCCAGATGCGCATGACCTCACCAATACATTCAATCTTGCAGAGGTTCCAGTCATTCTTCTTGTATGCCTTCTTCCCTTCGGGATTGTATTCCAAAGTATAAAGCCAATCCCTTCGTGCTTCATCATAAAAACCACCGGTCCATGCGCGAGGTGAAGGGTCAATCTCCATTTGATAGCCATGTACGCGGCCGTTATTGAATTCAGGCTTGCTTTCACTGCGAAACTGCACACCCGAATTCATCTCTGCATCAAGCTTAAATTCAAACTCAAGAATAAAATCATCATAAAGGATTTCCGTTGCTAAAAAGGAATTGGGTTCATTAATGACCGTAGTGCCAATGATTTCTCCATTCTTAGCTTCAAACGATGCTTTGCCATTGAGTTGCCTCCATCCGGTAAGATCTTTGCCATTGAATAAATCCCTTTTGTTTCCTTGTGCGGAAACCAATAACGGAAATATGAAGAGAAATGCAAGCCTCCAGGCTTTATGATGAAATGAAAAGAATCTTGACATAAGAAAGGAAATATCGGAATTTATTCTTTAAGAATCCATCCTGCTGTATGTGGGCGGCTAAATTAAAGTGTTAAAGTGCTAAAGTTCTGAGCTTAAGTTCTAGAGTGAACAAGCCCTAACACCCAAAAATCAAGGGCAAACTTCCAACATCCTACTTAAGCGTCGATTCAAGATAAAGTTCTTCCACTTTCTTCCTCGCCCATGGGGTTTTCCTTAAAAAAGTCAGGCTTGATTTCATACTGGGGTCGTATAGGAAGCAATTGATGTTAATCCGCTCACCCATTTCTTGCCAGCCATACTTATCCACCAGATGATGGAGGATCATCTCCAAAGTCATGCCGTGCAGGGGATTATTGGGTTGTGCCTCCATGTTACAAAGTGATCTCACCGACGGATTGCTGATAGTCGAATTGCAAATCCTCCGGAAGTTTTGATAAAGCCAGATTGATTTTCTTCAATTGCATTTGATACATTTTAAGAAGTACCGGACTCTTATCGAAA
>JAYWDP010000496.1:0-3102 GCA_043779775.1 Cyclobacteriaceae bacterium | reverse complement strand
GTGAAGTTTTCCTACCCATGATCAACGATGAGGAACGTCTTTATATTGGCTTCTTCCATACTGGCGCTTATCAAGAGTCATTAGGAGGTTATGGCGGTATCCAGCATTGCCTGGTGCCAGCACCCAAGCATGTGCTTGTGAGAAGAAATGAAGAAGGAGAAATTACGACCAGTCTCTTTGCCCCTGAGCAAAACAGCGACAGCATGATGAAGGTGCTGGGGTATGCGAAGCAGCCGGTTCCTGCAAAAGTACCATTGCCTTAAGAAGCAATAAATAAAAGGGTTCACGGTAGAGTAGAGAAAAGGACCAAGCTGTAAAGGGCTCACGCCTCATTTGCAGACCTCGTCTCCTTTTCCCCCTCATCAATCCGTACGTGCAGTTTTCCCGCATACGGCTTTCCTGCTAGAATTCATAATAGACATTCACTGCTTAAAGCAGCTTAGAGGATCATAACTCCCTGAACTCGGCACGGTTCATTACTTCCCCATACCCCAGGGGTACTTTAACCCGAACGACAAATTAGGTTACATGGCTCTTTCATCCATTAGGTATATAAACGCACGCCTCGTGGCGTACCAAAGACGCGAAGAAAATACAAATAGACTCTGCATTAAAACTTTGCGCCTTTGCGGCTTTGCGCGAAATGCCTAAGTATTCCTTATTTTTACCCTCTTTTCAATGACCTGAACATGTCCCTGTCTACGAAATACAATCCTGCTGAAGTAGAAGATAAATGGTACGCTTACTGGCTGGAGCGCGGATTTTTTCACTCCGAGCCCAATCCAGATAAAGAACCTTTCTCCATTGTAATCCCGCCCCCCAACGTCACGGGTGTGCTGCACATGGGTCATATGTTGAATAATACCATTCAGGACATTCTGATTAGAAAAGCCCGCATGGAAGGAAAAGAGGCCTGCTGGGTGCCGGGCACCGACCATGCCTCCATCGCGACAGAAGCCCGGGTCGTGGCCATGTTGCGTGAAAAAGGTTTTAAGAAATCCGACTTGTCACGCGAAGACTTCCTCAAGTATGCCTGGGAATGGAAAGAAAAATACGGCGGCATTATCCTCGAGCAACTAAAAAAATTGGGCGCCTCCTGTGACTGGTCACGCACCAGCTTCACGATGGACTCAGATTATTACAAAGCCGTTATCCGGGTGTTCGTTGATTTACATAAAAAGGGCTATATCTACCGCGGACTGCGCATGATCAACTGGGATTGCGAGGCCAAGACAGCACTGTCCAATGAAGAAGTGTTATACAAAGAAGATGGCGAGCGATCTGTACTGTATTCTGTTCGCTACAAGATAAAAGGCAGTCACAATGAATGGGTCACCATCGCTACCCAGCGACCTGAGACCATCCTCGGGGATGTGGCCATCGCCGTCAATCCAACGGACGAACGCTATAAAAACCTGGTTGGCAAGAAAGTTCTGGTGCCTTTCATCCAACGCGAGATCCCCGTCATCACCGATGATTATGTAGATAAGGCTTTTGGAACAGGTTGTCTGAAAGTCACACCGGCCCATGACGTCAACGACTATGAAATCGGTTTGCGGCATCAACTTCCGGTGATCGATACCATCAACGACGATGGTACGTTGAACGAAAAATGTGATTGGCCGAAATTTGTGGGTAAAGATCGCTTTGCCGTGCGCAAAGAAATTGTAAAAGATCTGCGGGAGGCCGGAGACCTTGTGAAAGAAGAAGATTTTATCACACGCATCGGCCGGTCTGAAAGAACGAATAGCGTGGTAGAACCGAAACTCTCTCTACAGTGGTTTGTGAAGATGAAAGATATTTCTCACAGAGCTTACCGTGCTATAGAAGACGATGAAATTAAACTTCACCCCGCTAAGTTCAAGAACACCTACAGGCATTGGATGGAAAATGTCCGGGACTGGTGTATTTCGCGGCAATTGTGGTGGGGTCACCGCATTCCTGCGTATTACTATGGAAATGGTGAAAATGATTTTGTTGTTGCAGAAACTTCCGAAGAAGCGTTGGCCATAGCGTGTCAGAAAACTGGAAAAACACTTTCATCCAACGACCTACGGCAGGATTCAGACGTGCTCGACACCTGGGCGTCTTCGTGGCTATGGCCGGAGGCTGTATTTAACGGATTCAATAATGAATCTTTCGATAATGTCAGTGGGAAAATCATTCGTTCAAAAAATAAAGAACTCGACTACTACTACCCGACCCAAGTGCTGGTTACCGCACCAGAAATCCTCTTCTTCTGGGTAGCGAGGATGATCATTGCCGGCTATGAGTATATGGATGAAAAGCCGTTTGAAGATGTCTACCTCACGGGCATCGTCCGGGATAAACAAGGTCGCAAAATGTCAAAGTCACTGGGCAACTCACAAGACCCCCTGGACTTGATATCACAATATGGTGCCGATGGTGTGCGGACGGGTATGCTATTCAGTTCTCCGGCAGGCAATGATTTGCTGTTCGACGAAAAACTTTGTGAGCAGGGGCGAAATTTTGCCAACAAAATATGGAATGCTTTCCGTCTGGTAAAAGGCTGGAAGGTGGAGAACATCACACAACCGGAAGAAAATAAGATTGCCATCGAATGGTTTGCTGCCCGGTTAAATCAATCGCTGGAAGAACTGAGCGATCATTTTTCCAAGTTCAGAATTTCAGATGCTTTGATGTCTGTGTACAAACTGGTGTGGGATGATTTCTGTTCCTGGTACCTCGAAATCATCAAGCCAGACTATGGCAAACCGATTGATCAAAAAACATACCATAGCACCATCGAACAATTTGAGAGGATATTAAAACTCCTTCATCCCTTCATGCCATTTATTACCGAAGAACTTTGGCATGAAATACGCGAACGTGACAAAGAGGATTGCGTAGTGGTAGCCTCATGGCCAAAAGGAAGCAATTACAAGAAGACTTTATTGGATCAGGCATCACTTTCATTCAGCATCGTGAGCGAAGTGCGGAATCTGAGAAACACAAAAGGTCTTTCACCCAAAGATCCTTTAGAGCTTCATATTAAAAATTCTCCATCGATCCTTGACAAACCATTTGTAGCGGTGATCCAAAAATTATCCAATCTCAGGCAAATAAGTTTTACTACAAGCA
>JAYWDP010000495.1:0-3114 GCA_043779775.1 Cyclobacteriaceae bacterium | reverse complement strand
GGATCATGTTATGGAATGGGATCGGCATGTGGGGTCTCAATAAAACCGTCGGCTGGGCCTGGGATATCACTAACTTCGTGTGGTGGGTCGGTATAGGTCACGCGGGTACATTGATTTCTGCCATTCTATTATTGTTCCGCCAGCGTTGGAGGATGTCCATCAATCGTGCAGCAGAAGCTATGACGATCTTCGCTGTTATTTGCGCGCTTAGTTTCCCTGCCTTTCACATGGGCCGTCTCTGGTTAGGATTTTACTGGGTGTTCCCATTACCGAATGCATTCGGTTCACTCTGGGTAAACTTTAACTCACCGTTACTGTGGGATGTTTTTGCTATCTCCACGTATTTTTCCGTTTCCCTTTTGTTCTGGTACATGGGCCTCATTCCTGACTTCGCGGTCATACGCGACCGTGCCGTGAAAATGGGAAATAAATCCAGGGCCTCCATATACAATTCTTTAAGCTTTGGATGGGATGGCGCAGCAAAAACCTGGATGCGTTATGAATCAGTCGCGCTGATTCTCGCCGGATTATCGACGCCCCTGGTGCTCTCCGTTCACACGATCGTATCCATGGACTTCGCTACCTCGGTTATCCCGGGATGGCACACTACCATTTTTCCGCCATACTTTGTGGCGGGGGCTATCTTCTCCGGTTTTGCCATGGTGCTTACGTTACTCCTGGTAACGAGAAAAGTTTTCAAACTGGAAGATTACATCACGATCTATCACGTGGAGCTGATGAACATCGTTATCATCATCACGGGTTCGATTGTTGGGGTTGCTTACATCACAGAATTCTTCATTGCCTGGTACAGTCAGGTGCCTGCAGAGCAGTATGCGTTCATTAACCGCGCTACCGGTCCTTACTGGTGGGCCTATTGGTCGATGATGACCTGCAATGTGATTTCACCACAGTTGTTCTGGTCCAAAAAACTCAGGACCAACCTGGTGGCAACTTTCATTTTATCTATAGTTGTAAACATCGGAATGTGGTTCGAGCGGTTTGTGATTATCGCGACCTCACTACATCGCGATTATATTCCTTCCAGTTGGACGATGTTCCACCCCACGATGTATGACATAGGCCAGTACTTATTCACATTTGGAATTTTCTTCACTGCATTCTTATTATTTGCCAAGTATTTTCCAGTTATCAACATGGCGGAGGTGAAGAGTATTATCAAGGCGACGTCGGAGAAAAAATCAGGACACGAAAAAGAAACTGTTCATCATGGCTAATAAAGAAAACTTTTTAGTAGGAATTTTTGATGACGAGGATATTCTCATTCACGCCGTGGAAGGTATCCGCGACCAAGGTGTGAAAATCAAAGAAGTGTATTCCCCATTTCCGGTACACGGCCTGGATGAAGTCCTTGGCTACCGTCGGTCAAGGCTGCCCATTGCGGCATTTCTATTTGGTATGACCGGCACCATCCTGGCCTTATTTACTCAGATATGGATGCTGGGGTATGACTGGCCCATGATCATCGGCGGTAAAAACTATGCATCAATTCCGCCATTCATTCCCGTGACTTTTGAGTTTACTGTACTATTGTCAGCCTTTGGCATTGTGATCTCTTTCCTGATCGTCAGCGACATGAAGCCTTACAAGTGGCCCCGTCAATACGACCTTCGGAGCACTGATGATAAGCATGTGATGGCGATTGACCTGGGCGCGAATAAGATTACCAAGGATGAAATCCGCAGGATATTGAAAGACAGTGGAGCTTCAGAAGTTAATGAAAAGAGTTTTTAGAGAAATGAGAATTATGAGTATCAAAAACATTGTATGGGTCATTGCGGCAGCCTTCCTCGTATGGGGATGCAGAGCGGGTGGTGATAACCAGGGCCTTGAATATGCCCCCAACATGTATCATTCAGTGGCTTATGAGCCACTCAGTCAGATCACTGATGAGGATCAAGGCACCATCACCAATGCGTTGGACAACGGCCGCGGTGAATTTTATAATTCCAATAAATACAATCCGCACCGCATGACCATGCGTGAGCCGGCTCCGAACACGGTAAAAAGGAACAAGTACGGATGGCTGCCGTATCGCAGCAAGAATGTTCCGAAAGACAGTGTCGATATTGTGGTGGGAAATCTTAAGAATCCACTGGACTCATCGGCACAGGTTATTGGCGAAGGAAAAATTTTATATGAGAGCTACTGCAAGCATTGCCATGGCGCAAAAGGCATGGGTGACGGGAAAGTATCTGATAAATATGCCGGTGTTGCCAACTTGAAAGGAGACGCTTATCTGGGATTTTCCGAAGGTCATATTTTCCATGTGATCACCTACGGTGCCGGCCTGATGGGCGCCCATGGATCCCAGGTTAGCCCGGAAGACCGTTGGAAGATTGCCAAGTATGTGAAGGCTTTACAGAAGGGAAAATAAATATTTGATAAACGACCGCACGAATGAACGAACCACACGTAATAGCTGACGAAAAGTACGTATTCAAATCCGCGACGCGCTCCAAGCTCCTGATGTTATTCGCCGCTGGACTTGTTCTTTTTGGCATCGGCGCATTCATGGCAAAGTCCGGTGGTCATGGTGAAGAGAGCAAGAAAGAACATGCCACCACCCAGATATCCAAAAGCCTCGTAGCGAGTGTTGAACAGGAGGCTCATGCTGAGTCTGAACAGAATGAAGAAGGCGAGCATGAAGGCACCGCACCCTGGTTGAAAAGAATTTTTACTACCCTGTGGATGAATAATGTTTTCTTCACTGGGTTAGGCATTATCGGATTATTTTTCATTGCCATTCAATACGCGGCCCAGGCCGGTTGGTCGGCAGGTGTGAAACGCATACCGTTGGCCATGGCACATTGGATTCCCTTCGCAGGTATTCTGATGCTTGGGCTCTGGTTTTTGGTGAAGGGAGATCTTTTTCACTGGACTCACCCTGCGTTGTATGACCCTTCCAGCGAGCATTACGATAAAATACTTAATGGCAAGTCGGGCTACTTTTTCTGGCCGATGGCCGCCGGCACGTTCCCGATCTTTTTCATTTTAAGGATGGTCGTTTTCTTTGGCCTATGGTACCTTTTCTTCACCTGGATCAAAAAAGAAATGCTGGCAGAAGATATTGACGGATCAATTAACCACTGG
>JAYWDP010000494.1:0-8927 GCA_043779775.1 Cyclobacteriaceae bacterium | reverse complement strand
CCCATTTTCGATGGATCGGGCGCGTTGATCGTATTATTAATAGTGGAGGAATTAAGATTCCGGTTGAAAAGATTGAAAAAATCACAGGAACCATCCTGGAAGATCTTAATATAAAGAGACGCTTTTTTGCTGCCGGCATCCCCGATGATAAACTTGGAGAAAAATTGGTCCTTGTCGTCGAGGGTGATTTAAGTTCCGAATCTGAGTCCGATATCCGTAAGGCATTTTCCCAGCGACTCTCCAAATATGAAACTCCTCAACTCATTTTCCAGGTGTCCCAGTTTCTTCAAACCTCCACACAAAAAATTGACCGGATTGGAACGTTAAAATTACTCAAAGTGAATTAAAAAAATCCCTGCCCCTCCTTTCACAAAGGGACAGAGAAGTTCTCGGCTAAGAAGATATCTTTAATGCTTTTTGGACTTGAGTGTATTCAACTCCTGCTGCAAATCCAATACAACACCCGCTAATTGTTCCATCGACATTTCATTCTTTGCATTTACATCCGGAAACTGCAGGCTGATAAAAGCTTTCGCTGCCCAGGCTTCCATCACCTCCGATCCGTCAATCTGGTAAGGCGCATACTGCCGGTTGTCAGAAACCAAAAATAACTTTCCGCTTTCCTGCAGGTAATTAAATACTCTTTTGTACACAATGCCCTCCCGCTCCGTTACCAGGACATACGGTTTACCATTCTTCAAGTCCCGGAAGTTCTCAACCCATTCACCGATCACAATGGTGCCCGGCAAAATCGGTAACATCGAATCTCCCGTAATCTCAAATGCACGGTAAGTTCCCTGGCTCAGCATCGGAAGTTTAAAACGGGGTAACTCTTTTATATACTCCGGGTCGGCATATCCATTCAGATATCCGGCAGCGGCTCTTTGTGGAACAAGCTCAATGTTGTCGCGGTTGTTTTCATCCACTGTAATGACCAACACCTCTTTGCTGCGCAAGGATTTTTTTTCATAATCCTTGAGTTGCGTAATGTCTCTTCCAATTAAAATATCCACGGATAGATCTGCTATGGCTGCCATCTTCTGCAGGAGCTCTAACCGGGGTTCGGCCCTGCCTTCTTCATAGGCACCCACCAGCGAACGTTTGATATCCAGACGCTGGGCAAACTGATCTTGGGTAAGGCCAAGTTGCTTGCGGAGAAAGCGGATATTTTCATTTAGCTTCACCATAATCATTTTGTAAATAACAAGATGCGACCCGAGTGAACGTTGCGCGAATGCAAGGAGAAAAGGTTACGCTGAAAATAGGAGTCCTTACTTTGCATGGCCCTGACATGCCGGCTGATCTTATTAATCACATCCGTAACCGTTGACTTTGGGTCGGCCAGTAAATAACCATAGCAGGGCTTCTGAAATCCTTCAGCTGAAAAATTTACCTGAAAACGACCAGAAGAAAGTCGCTTGCTCGTGAGCTTTAGCTTCATAACTAAATAATTTAGTCAAATAAGGAATAAAAATTCCTGAATAACAAGAATATAGCTAAATATTTTAGTTTAATTCAGAATAATCCCAATTTTCTTGGGAATTAAACCTTAAGGCGCCACGCTTGACTTCCAGCGGTGATGGTATGTTGTTGTCATAAATGGCTCCTGTGCCAAGCCCCTGGGGCAATATCACAGGGTAGTTCGCGGTAAATTGGGCTATGGCGTTGAGTCCAATATTGCTTTCCAGGGCAGAGGTCATCCACCATCCTATTTTTCGTTCCTCAGCGATTGTTATCCATTCTTGACAGTTCAACATTCCACCATGGAGGTTAGGCTTGAGAATAATGAACTGCGGCAGGATCCTCTCCAATAACTTTTCCTTGTCTTCCTTCTTATTGACCCCGATTAATTCTTCATCCAATGCGATAGGGATAGGGGTCTGCCGGCAAAGCTCCGACATTAGGGCAGAACCCGGCTTAATGGGTTGTTCAATGGAATGAATGTCGTACCTGGCACAGTCGCTCAATTTATAGAGCGCTTCTGATGGTTTGAAGGCCCCATTAGCATCCAGCCGGATGGTGATGACATCTTTATAGTATTTCCTCCTGATAAACTGCAAAATGTCCACTTCCTTCTCAAAGTTGTTGCCTCCAATTTTTAGCTTTATGCAAGAGAACCCTTCATCAATTTTAATGCTCACTTGCGATAACATCTCATCAAGACCCCCCATCCAAATCAATCCATTGATGGGAATTGACTGCCCTTTCAGAAAACTATTCTGAAAGATAACCCTGGTGCCAAGATTCTTTAAGTCAAGCAAAGCCATCTCGACCGCAAAAATTACCGATGAAGACAACGTTAATTTGCTTATAAACTCATGTATATCTTTTAGAGACTCAAACTGGCTATTGGATGCGTTTTTTGAAATATGTTTGCCCACGGTGGCCAGGTCTTTCTCAACATCGTCTGGCTTTTCAAAACTCAATCCCGGTAACGGGCCCGCCTCGCCAATCCCAAAAATTTCCGGATTCCGGTCGTCCCAGATTTTTAGGAACCAGGAGTCTTTTTGTTTCATGGACCCCCGGGAGGTGCGGGCCCTAAATGAAAAATTGAAAGTCTTCTTAAAAAAGGATGTTTGAATGGCCATTATCTTACGAATATGCTATTGAAGTGCGGCAAATACAATCCTCCTTCTAATTTTGACTTCATTCTATGAAATTACCTCCCCTCAACATCCATGATTATTCCTATAATTTGCCGGATGAAAGGATTGCTAAATACCCTCATTTTGAAAGGGACCAGTCGAAACTCCTGGTTTACAAGGCTGGCGAAATTTCCCATAATAAATTTTTTCAACTACCTGATTTACTGCCAGATAATTCCATCCTCTTCTTTAATGACACGAAGGTAATACCTGCACGGATTCAATTCGAAAAGGAAACAGGAGCCCACATCGAAGTCTTTTTATTGCATCCTGTTTCACCTTCTTCCATTTTATCGGTCGCTTTGGCTTCCTCGGAAAAAACGAACTGGAAATGCACCATCGGAAATCTAAAGCGTTGGCCTGAAAACCTGGTGTTGAGGAAACAATTGCAAGGGATCATTCTGTCGGCGCTGTTGCTGGATCGTGAAGCCGGTCTCGTAGAATTTTCCTGGAATCCCCCGCACCTTGCTTTCGCTGAAATCATTCAATGGGCCGGTGCTGTGCCTTTACCACCCTACCTAAAAAGAGAGCCTGAAGATGCTGACAAACAACGATATCAAACCGTCTATTCTCATGTTGAAGGGGCTGTAGCCGCACCGACGGCCGGACTGCATTTCACACAATCTGTATTGGACAAATTGAGAAAGAAAGGCATTATTTCAGACTTTCTGACCCTCCATGTAAGCTCCGGGACATTCCTTCCGGTCAAAGTCGAAAATGCCACCGATCATATCATGCATGAGGAGCAGATCATTATTAGAAAGGAGAATATTCATAATTTGTTAATGTCCGGTAAGAAAGTGATCGCCATAGGCACAACGGCTCTGAGAACGCTCGAAAGTTTATATTGGTATGGAACGCTCCTGTTGGATAACCCCCAGGCACAATTTGTAATTGATTCCTTTCAGCCATATCAGAAGAAGGAGTCCTTGCCAACCGTACAGGATTCCCTCGGAGCGGTACTTAATTACATGGAAGTCCAACATATTGAGGAACTTACAGGTCATACATCGATTTACATTTTCCCTGGATACTCATTCAAAGTTTGTCAGGGTTTGATCACCAATTTCCACCAGCCGGGGTCAACACTCTTGTTGCTGATCGCCGCCTGGCTGGGGCCTTCATGGAAAAAAGTGTATGCCGAAGCTCTTGAAAATGACTACCGATTCCTGAGCTATGGCGATAGTTCACTCCTGCTTCCAAAATAATCCGCCCTCCGAATTTTTCTTTTGCAAAACATAACATATTTTAGTCGAATGGCTAAAGTAGTTTTTTCATCTGGCAGGTAACCTACTATTAACCAGTTGTTAGCTATAGCCCCCTGAAATCAGGGAATTAATAGGAAATTTCGGCGAATTGTTAGATATTTATTTTTAAACTTAAACTCAGAAGGGCCATGTTTGACCGGCTAACGAAATTTCTAGGCGTAGAAAAGGAGGAAACAGGACCTGTGGCCCTCCTGCTCGCAATCAGCTTTTTCATGGGTTTGTTTCTGGCAACTGTTGCGGTTGCGGCTCAAACCCTCTTCCTAAGCGATACCACAATCAGTGAAAAATATGACCTTCCGAAGGTGCTTCTGTATGGCGGGGCTATCGGCTTTATTGCAACAGGACTCTTTAATATATTGGTGGGCAGGATACCTTTCCGGTACCTCGCTGTCTTTTTTCTTCTTATTATTATTGGAGGTACCGCATTCCTTGAGTTTGGAAAGAACTATGTCGAGGACTTAAGGTCCCTCTACTATATAGGCTTTTCACTGATCCTTCCCTTTACATTTGTTTGCCAACTGGTTTTTTGGGGGTCCTTTAACCGTCTGTTTACACTCCGACAGCAAAAGAGGGTTATTGGTACCGTTGACGTAGGGATGGATATCGCTCAGATCCTTGCCTTCTTTACCATTCCAATCATGCTAAGCTTTGGAGTGCCTATCGAATCACTCTTCACCATTGGTCTGTTCAGTCTTGTTATTTTCCTGATTCTGTTTATTGTTCTCGCAAATAAATACCTGTCCAAAGCCTCCCTGGCAGCGGGCATTCTAGATGAAAAAGAAAATAAAAAACTGACCATCGCGAAGTTTATTAGTTCACGGTACATCGTTCTTCTCGCCGGGTTTATCATTGTTTCTTTTACAACCCTCCGATTCATCGATTACTCATTTTACAATGTGGCTACGGCCCAGTTTGCTGAATATACTAGTGCCCAATTCGCATCATTCCTCTCACTCTTTGAAGCTCTCATTGTAATCTTCGGATTCATGTTTGCCACTTTTGCCACGGACCGAATTCAAGAAGAATACGGACTGAGGATTTCACTTTTGCTTAATCCTTTATTGCTTATGGTATTCTCCATCGGTGCCCTGCTCCTGGGATTATTTTTTGGTTTTGATGCCACATTAAGCAAAGGAAGTCAGACTGTTGCCTTTTTCTTTATTGCAGTCGCGATGAGTAAGCTTTTTGTAAACTCCCTTCGGGATGCATTGGATACACCCATATTTAAATTCTATTATGTGCCAATCGAAAAGTCAATCAAACTTGATGCACAAACGAAGATTGAAGGTATCGTAACCGCATTGGCCAGCATCATTGCCGGTGGTTTGATTGTATTGATTAACCAATTCGATATTTTCAACTTGTTGTCCATTACATTATTTACTTTGCCCTTGCTGCTGATATGGTATTTCATCACCAACAAAATGTACCATGGTTACCGCGATACCCTTCAAAACTCTTTGCAACGCAACCGGTCATCCGTAGAGGGTCATGTGGTACGTGAATTCACATTGAATAGTGTTCTCGAAAAAGAAGTGAACAGCTCCGCGGAGGAAAAAGTAATTTATGGATTGAAGCTGATGGAAAAATTGGAGCCCGCGCTCTTTGAAACTTCCCTTATCAAGCTCGCGAACAGTAACCTCCGTAAGGTCAAAAAATTTGCAGAAGAAAAAATTCACGAACTGGAACTGGATAGCCAGAATGATACCGAGATCCAGGGCCTTGCCAAGCAGGCTGCAGGGGCCTCTGAAGACAGTGACCTTCTTGCCATTTCTGCTGACAAGCTCATGAAGCTCGGCAAGTCGGTCAAACAATCCGACCGGATTCTGGCAGCCAAACTGCTGCGAAAACTCGTAAGCCAGCGCACTATATTTATTTTGCTTGAACTATTACGAGATGCCGATCAGAAAGTCCGCAATGAAGCAATTCAAACGGCCCGCAAAGTTAAACGTCTCGAGACCTGGCCTGTGATGATCGATATGCTCTCCTCACCGCTGTACAGCAACCAGGTTACTGCCGCATTAAAAGAAGCAGGCAATGCGGCCTTGCCCGTGATGGATACCGCTTTCTACAGATCCGGTCAATCCGACCAGGTGATGCTTAAGATCGTACAGATTATCGGTCACATCGGTGGAGAGGAAGCGTGGCTTCTTTTGTGGAAGAAATCAGACTATCCGGATAAACGGATCGTAAAACAAATTTTCTATTCCCTAAGGTATACCAACTACACTGCCAAGGGCCGTGAGCGTCGGCAGGTAATGGACTTACTCGACACCGAAATCGGCAAAACTTTGTGGAACCTCTGCGCCCAGGAAGAACTCTCAGATGCTGAACACTTCAAATATTTAAAGGAAGCTTTGCGGGAAGAACTGCGTGACAATTACGACCAGATTTCCCTGTTGATGTCTATCCTTTATGACCCTCAATCCGTACAATTGGTGAGGGAAAATGTCGAGACGGGCACCGCTGATGGAATTGCCTATGCCATGGAACTCATGGATTTATTCGTCGATCAGGAGATGAAACCAAAGTTATTCCCGCTTTTCGACGACATCGCCGTCAAAGAAAAGATGAGTAAGCTAACGACCTATTTTCCCCGCGAGGATTACAATCCGGTCCAGGTGGTGAACTATATCCTCAACCGCGATTTTAATTTAAACAATCGTTGGACAAAAATGTGCGCCGTATATTCCTCGGCCTTCATCCCCGAGTTCCGCGTCAGCCGCGGTCTTATCGGCCAGATGTTTAACCCAGATAAGCTTTTACAGGAAACGGCAGCCTGGGTCATTTATAACAAAGACAAATCTCAATATCGAGTGATCGCCGATCGACTGCCGCTGCGTGACAAGAAATTTCTGGACGCTGCCATCGAAAGTAATCAGATGCTCGATGGTCTCGAAGATGGATTTTTTCTTGGAATCGAAATGGTAATGTTTATCAAATCTCTTCCTGCCTTCAACGGAATCCCCGGCGCCATTCTCAGCGACCTTGCCGACAAAATCATCCCGATCGATTTGAAACCGAAAGACAAAATTGTCTTTAATAATCCCGATGAAAACAGACCCATTCTGATTGCTGCCCTGGGTGAAGTGAAGTTGCGTGAAGGTGCAACCGAAGTGGGCACAATGAAGAAAGGATCTGTATTTGGCGACCTCTTCCAGGAAGGACCTTCCATCATGATCACGGAAGCCGAGGCCACTCAACGGTCGGTAGTATTCAGAATTAATCTGATCGATTTTTATTTCGTAATGGCGAAACATCATGAACTGGTGCAAGGCCTGGTGAGAAATATTATGAAAACCCCTCAATCCACAGGAGTATAATTTTGAAATTAAAAAAAAGACTATGGCGTACGATATTGACATACTCATCTCTTTTGCAGAGAAAGACAATGTAACCGGTCAGAAAAATGATATCGGTTGGGTCACCCAATTCAAAAAATTTATTGAACTGATGCTCTACCAGGTACTGGGAGAAAAATCCAACATTGTGCTCAAATCTGAATTCGATGATTTCACGTCCACCAACCTGAACAATGCGGCGGTTCTGGTAACGATTCTCTCCAAAGAATTTGCGCAATCCGGACGATGTCTGGACATGGTGGAATCCTATTATAAAGCTACCACCGATACAAAAATTGGGCGCGTGTTTAAAGTGCTCAAATCTCCCCTCACCGGACAGGAACAGCCTCCCCGACTGCGGGAATTGCTAGGCTATGACATGTATCAGGTTGACAACGAAACCGGCATGATGAAGGAATACGCTGACTTTTTCAGCCAGGAGGCAGAGAAGCAATACTGGATGAAGATGGTGGATTTGGTGTATGATATTCATGAGACCCTCATTATATTAAAGGGTCAGACCAAAGCAGAAGTAAAAAATCTTTATAAACGCAAAACCATTTACCTGGCAGAAACAGGGCATGATCTTTCCATTCAGCGCAATGTTATCCGACGGGAACTTCAGCGTCATGGATATGTAGTGTTGCCCGGTGGTATGTTACCCAACCGGGAAGATCTTTTGGAAAGAGCCGTACGCAAAGACCTGGAGGAATGCAGCCTTTCCATTCACTTAATAGGAAGTGCTTACGGCGAAATTCCCGAAGGTTCTGAACGATCGGTTGTGGACATTCAGAATAAACTGGCGGCCGAGCACACCGTCATCAAACGTTCTCGCAAGGAAGACTTCTCCCGGCTCATCTGGATTGCTCCTAACCTCCGAAATGCCAGCGACAAACAGAAATCATTTATCGACTCCCTCCGCCGTGATATTGAAGCACAGGAGGGAGCTGAAATTTTACAAAACCCGCTGGAAGACTTTAAAAACATCATGCGGGAAGAACTCCTGGCTTCGCAAAATAAAACTGAGGACAAGTTTACCACAGGGAAAACAATCTATCTCGTCCATGATAAGGTTGACCATCAACAGGTGCTGCCTTTGGTTGACGTCATTCAGAAATCGGGTTTCAATGTGGTCTTCCCCGCTTTTGAAGGCGAACTGATGGAAGTGCGCAAAAAGCATATCGATAACCTCCGCAATTTCGATGGCGCCATCATTTATAAAGGAAAGGTTAACGATCAGTGGGTTCGTATGAAAGTACTGGACCTGCTGAAAGCCCCCGGCTTCGGCCGCAATAAACCCATCCAGGGAAAAGCCATCGTCAGTGAAGCCTCATTGGATAATTATAAGAATCAAAACGTCACTCTTATCAGTGGCGAAGCCAATAAATCAATTGAATCGTTAAAATCATTTTTACAAGAATTTAAATCCTAATGTCTATGAGCCAGTTAGTAGACGAACCAGCAAATGCTCCTTCACAAGTAAGCACCGCCAATCCGTTTCCCGGATTGCGTCCTTTCAAAATCGAAGAGAGCCACCTCTTCTTTGGCCGCGAAGGTCAAAGTGATGAGGTACTTCTTAAAATGTCCAAGAGCCGCTTTGTCGGTGTCATCGGACCCTCAGGAAGTGGTAAATCATCCTTTATCTATTGTGGTGTTTTACCCATCTTGTATGG
>JAYWDP010000493.1:0-8928 GCA_043779775.1 Cyclobacteriaceae bacterium | reverse complement strand
TCAATCCGAAAGATAAATTTTCGACCACATTGGCTTACGCAGTGGAAGGGAAATGGAGAACAGGGATTGAGGGAAGTTATATGGCGAATCAATTTGCTTACAACAGCCAATATTACTACAACAGCCAGACAATATTTCCGAGTGAACGAGTGGCAAACTTTTGGTTTTGGGCCGCCATGGTCGAAAGGAAATTGGGATTTGGCAGCATCGTTCTCAATGTTGAAAACCTGTTTGATGCAAGACAGGCCCAATACGGTAAGTTGGTAGACGGCCCTGCAACTTCTCCGACTTTCAGACCCATCTGGGGCCCTCTGGATGGTCGTGTATTTAATTTATCCGTCAAGATCAACTTGTGAGGATTCGTAGGTCAAAATTCCTTTGAATGTCATAAAATAGAAGACTTTTGTGGGGAATAAATAGCACTTTCCAATTGTCTAACTACAAAACAAGCATGGAGCCGACGGATGAAGACTTGGTAGAAAGATCCATAAATGGTGATTCACAGGCCTTTAAGGAGTTGGTTAACCGTAATGAGGGTAAAGTGGCTGGCATGGTGCATTCCATGCTCGGCGCCACCCCGGAAGCGGAAGATGTAGGACAGGAAGTATTTGTGAGATTCTTCCAGTCAATGGAAAAATTTAAAGGTGAATCAGCTGTAAGCACCTACTTGATTCGCATTGCCATCAACCTCTCACTGAATGAGATCAAGAGGAGAAAGAGAAAGAACTTTCTTTTCACAAGGGAAGAAGAAGGAGTCTCCATAAAGGCTCCGGATGATAAAAGTGATATGAAGGAAATTGTTATTTATGAATTAAAACGCCTCGACCCGGACTTTCAATCTGTGGTGACGCTGAGGATGATTGAAGGGTATTCAACAGAAGAGACGGCTGAAATATTGGGAATACCTCTTGGGACAGTCTTATCACGACTCTCAAGAGCTCAGAAAAAATTGAAATTGGTCTTAGCAAAACATATGGCCTTATGAAACCTGAAGAAATTGAAGACTTGTATCTCCGTTCTTTTGACGAGAACCTGAGTGAAGCGCAGAAGGAAGCCCTTCTGAATTCCATACCCGTTCATACTGGCCTTGCGGGAGAACTTTCACAATACAAGGACATTCGCGAAAATTTATTACGGGATAAACCCGCCACCTTCGGACCTTACTTTGCACAGAAAGTTATAAACCGCATTGAAAACATGCGCCTCGAAATCGACAAACAGATTGTTTTCTTTTTCAGGAAATATCAATTGGCTGCTCTCGGAGTATTCATAGCCCTGCTCGCAATTAATGTAATCTTTTCTGACCAATTGAATATCTCTTCCGTTCTAGGCATCCAGGAGGAAGTGACCACTGAGGGGGCCGATGAGGACATTGAAGCATTTGACTTTTCAAATAATCTAACAAACAACTGATATGACTACCGACAGAAAAAAGGCCCTCCTCTTTTTGAGCCTTACTTTAATCATAGGAATTTTGATTGGCTCACTCATCCCTGCGTTCTATGGAAAATTCCGTCATCGTGGCGCGAAGGATATGCGCAGTGGAAGAGACAATAAAGTGGAGCGCCCGGAAGGCAACAAGCGTGAATGGCTTACCCGTAAGATCATACAGATTGTCAAACCGGATTCTGCCCAAGTGAAAGAAATACGTCCTATTACCATGCAGGCCGCCACCCAAATCGGTGAACTGGAAAAAAATTCCAACGAAAAAATGATTGTGATTATGGATTCCTTGAAGTTGAAACTGCAACCAGTACTTACCGCAGAACAAAATCAACGCCTTGAAGATTTTTCAAGCAAAGCACGGCAGCGGTGGGGCAGGGATGGCCGTGGGGGAAGATAAACGGTTTTGGGTGCTGGATCATGATGAATCTTAAATGTCCAACGCTGAACGCCGAATGTCGAAGTTTGGTACACTCTTCGATATTGGACATTGGGCGTTGGAAATTCATGATTCACTTTAAAAAATGACCATAGGGTTAAGGTACTAACCCATAGCGCAGCCGGACTCAAAACCTAACACCTAACAGCTTTTTCCCTTCACCCACTCCCTCGCATTCACAAACGCCTCGATCCAGGGGCCAATCTCATCGATCTGCTTGGAGCGGGTATAGTATGGCCAGTTCCATGGAAAGAGCGTGCGCTCAATATGTGGCATAATAGCAAGGTGGCGGCCATCATGAGAGCAAAGTGCGGCGACAGCAAAGTCAGAATCATTAGGATTGCCCGGATATTCCACCTGGGAGTATGTTGCAGCAATCTGATAGATGGATTGATCGGAAGGGAGTTTGAATCGCCCTTCTCCATGTGCCAGCCATACACCAAGTCTTGCACCTGCATAGCTGTTCAACATTACGGAATTATTCTTAGGGATGGTGATGTTGATAAACGTAGATTCAAACTTTCCTGAACCATTATGATACATCTTAGGGTGGTCAGTCCATCCAGCTTGCCGAAATTTCGCGAGGACTGATGGATCGCGGTACACCAGCCCGAGTTCCATCATCAGCTGGCAGCCATTGCAAACCCCCAGGCTCAAAGTATCCGGACGATTGTAGAAATTGTCTAATGCAGCTTTGGCTTTTGGATTGTATAAAAATGCTCCCGCCCAACCTTTGGCTGATCCTAACACATCGGAATTGGAAAACCCCCCTACAAAAACAATCATGTTGATTTCAGCCAAATTCTCGCGGCCTGAAACCAGGTCAGTCATGTGAACATCTTTCACGTCAAAGCCTGCCAGGTAAAGCGTGTAGGCCATTTCACGGTCACCGTTGACGCCTTTCTCGCGGATGATAGCGGCCTTGAGTCCAGTGGAGGCTCTTCGTTTTGCATCGATTCCATAGGATGAAAACTTTCCGTCAAACCTAGGCTGGAATTTATAATCTAAGATTTGAATGAAAACATTTTTCTTGCGCGTCTCTGCATGACTGGGACGTTGCAGTCTGTCCAGAAGATAAGAAGTTTTAAACCACGTCGATCGCAAGGCGTCGATATGGAACAAGTGACCGGCGACACGGATATCTCTCTCATTGGTGACTTCTCCGATCTCAATAAAGTCGATTGATTGACCTTTGAGGATTTCAGGTACTTTCGAATCATGGGTAACCTGAATGATAATCCCTGGATTTTCACTGAAAAGTATTTTGATGATATCTTCCTTAAAATCCTTCGCATTAATCCTCAATCCAATGGCGGGCACTGGAAAGCACATTTCAAGAAGTGTCGTGATTAAACCCCCCGATGAGATGTCATGCCCTGCAAGGATTAAATCTGATTTGATTAAATTTTGAATGGCGTCAAAAGCACGTATGAAATAGTCTTCATTTCTTACGGTGGGAGCCTCTTTGCCCAGTTGATTCAATATTTGCCCGAAACTGCTTCCCCCAAGGCTAAGTTTATCTTTTGAAAAATCAATATATATCAGGTTTGATCCGAGCAGGGGCTCAAGGCAAGGCGATACAGTTTTTCGGATGTCTCCAACTTCCGCAATGGCGGAAATAATGACCGTGCCGGGAGAATAAACAACCTCATTACCGGGATATTTCTGCGTCATGGAAAGAGAGTCCTTACCCGTTGGAATGTTAATGCCAAGTTTGCAGGCAAAATCACTGACGGCCTCAACCGCTTGAAATAGTCTCGCATTTTCTCCGGGGTTTTTCGCCGGCCACATCCAGTTGGCGCTGAGTGAAACCCCTTTCAAACCATGTGTGAGGGGAGCCCAGATAATATTGAGTAAAGCTTCCGCGATGGCAAGCTTACTTCCTGCCGCCGGATCTACCAGTGCTGGGCCCGGAGCATGACCAATGCCTGTGGCAATACCTTTGTTATTGGTGAAATCGAGGGCCATGACAGAAACATTATTCAACGGAAGTTGAATGGGCCCACAAGTCTGCTGGGTGGCAACTTTTCCCGTGACTGACCGGTCCACTTTGTTCGTGAGCCAGTCTTTGCACGCCACGCCTTCCAGTTGCAAGACCAGCTCCAGATAGTCGTGAAGTTTGCCTATGTCGTATTGTATTTCCTCAAAAATATTGGGAGTTGTTGTATCGCTGAGGATAGTTTTGGGGGAAGAGCCAAAGAGATGATCTACTGTAAAATCTACTGGCCTGATGCTGTGATCTGATGTTTCGAAAGTTAATTTCTTATCCCCCGTACTTTCACCCACCACATACATGGGAGCCCTTTCACGTGCGGCGATGCGCTGCAGCGTCTCCACATCTTTTGCATGAAGAGCAAGACCCATCCGTTCCTGGGATTCGTTGCTGATAATTTCCTTGGCGGAAAGGGTAGGATCACCTACGGGAAGCTTATCGATTTCAATTTTGCCGCCGGTCTCTTCCAGCAATTCGCTTAGGCAATTTAAATGACCGCCCGCCCCATGATCATGAATGGACACAATCGGATTTTGATTTGACTCCACCATGGCGCGGATGACATTCATCACCCGCTTTTGCATTTCTGGATTGGAGCGTTGGATCGCATTGAGTTCAATAGCATTTCCAAACTCACCGGTAGCAACAGAAGAAACCGCACCACCTCCCATACCAATGCGATAGTTGTCCCCGCCCAGGATCACAATTTTGTCCCCGGGCTTCAGATGTCCTTTTTGACTGTCTTTCTCTTTTCCATAGCCAACACCACCGGCGAGCATGATCACTTTGTCAAATCCAAACTTCTTGTTGTTTTCAAAATGCTCGAAGGTCAGCACACTGCCTCCGATCATCGGCTGTCCAAATTTATTTCCAAAATCACTGGCACCATCAGAAGCTTTGATGAGGATTTCAGCTGGCGTTTGGTATAGCCACTTTCGCGCTTCAAATTTTTTCTCCCAGGGTCTGCCGCCTTCCAACCGAGGATAGGAGGTGATGTATACCGCTGTGCCTGCGAGTGGCAAGGAACCTTTTCCACCGGCGAGTCGGTCGCGAATCTCACCACCGGAGCCAGTGGCAGCTCCATTGAAAGGTTCCACGGTGGTAGGGAAATTGTGCGTCTCCGCCTTCAGTGAGATAACCGAATCGAAGTCTTCAATTTTGAAATAGTCCGCTGTGTCCTGGCGTTCGGGGGCAAACTGCTCCATCTTCGGGCCTTTGATAAAAGCCACGTTGTCTTTGTAGGCAGAGATAAGGAAATTTGGATTTTCTTTGGATGTCTTTTTGATCAGATGAAAGAGCGTAACATCTTTCTCCTTCCCATCAAGTATAAACGTCCCGTTAAAAATTTTATGCCGGCAATGCTCAGAGTTCACCTGCGAAAATCCAAACACTTCGCTATCGGTAAGTTTGCGCCCCAGTTTCCAGCTGACGTCGTTCAAATAGTCGATCTCTTCATTACTGAGTGCCAATCCTTCCTTTTGGCTGTAGGCAGCGAGGTCTTCAATTTCATAAACTGGTTCAGGGGTATGCCGGATGGTGAAGAGTTCCTGATCCAGTTGGCGGTATAGCACTTGCAACATGGGATCGTGACCAGCCAAATCATTCGTTACAGAAACAAATTCTTCGATTCGCTCAATTCCGATGATACCCATGGTCTGGGTAATCTCTACAGCATTGGTACTCCAGGGGGTAATCATCTCCTTCCTGGGACCTACAAAAAAGCCGGTTAACGATTTGTCCACCAGCGTTTTGGCACCCCCAAAGAGCCAGATTAGTTTTTGAATGTCCTCAACTGAAAAAGGGTGAGCGTATCCAACTGCGTAGAGCAAGCTGGACGGAGACCGGAAGAATAAAATCATGAGGTGATTGTAAGCTCAAAAATAGGGAAATGGTTTGAAGTGTTAAAGTGCTAATGTTGAAGACTACTTGCAATTTGCATTGTACCACTTAATACTTTCCTCAATTTTTTTGTAATTGAATAAAGCCTCCCGGGCGTCTTTCTGGAGATTGGAATAGGCCGGACAGGTTGAATAGATCGGCTCAAGAATATTTTTGAATGTTTCTTCACGAATGAGGGTGATTTTGCCCGAACGGGTGTCCGTTAAAAAGTATTGCTGTTCAATGATTTCAGTGTTAACGGTAATGATATCCACAGATGCTGAGATGTCTTTTCCACTCCGGATGGCCTCGTACAATGGCTTCCCCTCGTTGAAATTTTCTTCAACAAGCTTTTGCATAGCGTTTATCTGAGCGGAGTCCGCCACAGTGGATTGGTTGTGGAACAATGGCCTTGTAATCAGATTAGGGTTGGGATTGTAACTTAACCTTAATGGGCCTGACACAATCCTTTCTAAATAGCCGTCCCCAAAAGCATCATAAACAGATATACCTTCCTTGTGAGTCTGTCCGACTTCCAGGAGGTCGCCTCCCGCCATTGAGAAAGCCATCTCTGCATTGGCAGGGATGAAATAGATCTTCTTAGGGAAAAACAGCCATTCAGTTCCCATGACGATCATCACCGCCACCATGCCATTTATTTTTACGCCTGAATTTGTGATGACATAACCGGGGTGAAACTTTGGATTGCCCGGTAAAAGAGGATCGTAGGGGAAAATGCGATAGGGGTAGAAGTCATAGGATTTTATGTCACCGGCTTTGTAGATGAATTTTTGATTTCTTGATTTGATCGAGTACCCAGTGATTACATTATTTTTCTTTTCGATTTTCAATGCACCCTTCAGGGAATCTCCCTTGTTGAGCACGACGTAACCGAAGCCATGGGCCATCACCTTATTTTTTCCCCTAGGGAGAAATTCCGGCTTGTTTGCCTTTTCGAAAACTTCCACTATTTGGGCGGAAGCGCTCGAAAGCATTAAAAAAGAAACTAAAACCAGTAAAGATTGGGGCATCCTTTCGCAAATTTGGTCACTTGAATTTATGCTAAAACGAACTCCAATCAAATTATTCACTTTTACTTAAAATAATAAAAAGCTAATGGCCGTCTATGCAGTTATATGCCGCGAACAATAGCAATTGACATAGCCCTCATGCAAGAGATCAAACAAGAGACATTCCGTAGGGAACGTGGCAAACTGCTGAATTTTATTCGCGGCAAGGTAGCGTCTGCAGAAGAGGCGGAAGATATCATGCAGGATGTGTTTTACCAGTTTGTCGCCGGATTTGAGTCGATTGAGTCCCTGGATCGGGTGACTTCCTGGCTTTATAGTGTTGCCCGAAATAAAATAATTGACCGCTACCGACGTGATGCATCCCGGCCGCAAAAAGCTGACTTTGAAGGCGGAGTCGGCAAAGAAGACGGGGCTCCCCTCACTTTGCAAGAGATTCTGCCAGACCTGGGCAATACGCCTGAGTCAACGATGTTGAGGGAAGCTATTTGGGACGAGATCATGGTGGCATTGGATGAACTTCCGGCTGATCAGCGGGAGATTTTTATCCAAAATGAGATGGAGGAAAGAAGCTTTCGAGAGATATCTGAAAAATCGGGTGTGTCGATCAATACACTGCTTTCGCGGAAGCGATATGCAATTATGGCCTTGCGTAAGCGATTACAAAGATTCTATGATGATGTCATCGAAAATTAAGTGCCTCCCGAGAGGTTGGAAAATGGGTTAAAAAAATTTAAATAATTGAGTTATGAAACGAGGATTGTGGATTTTGAAATTTCTGGTTTTTGGTATTGTGATGTTGGTGTTAATAGGCCTGGTGACACAAGGGTTGTGGAACTGGTTGGTGCCGGAGCTGTTTGCCGGGCCTATTCTCACCTTCTGGCAGGCACTTGGCGTGCTGGCCCTGACGAAGATTTTGTTCTGGAGTTTTAGCAGGGGGAGTGGACATTGGCGTCACCGTCACAGCGGTCCCTGGGGATATTATATGAGCGAAAAGTGGAAAGGTATGTCTCCGGAAGACCGGGAGCGCTTCAAGCAAAAGATGAAAGAGAAGTGGTGTTACACCGAGAAAAGCCCTTCGAATGAAGATTCAGGCATTTCAAACGGTTGAGGTAGTTTCTTGACAAAAACTTAACATTTTTTTAAAACCCTAAACCTATTCCAAAAATGGGCGTTGAAGGAAACTATGGAAACTTTTATAATGTTAAAAGTTTCCATAGTTTTGTGCCCGTTATGGAAGAACAAGAAACAAAGCAAAGGATTTTGATAGGAGCCATGGAGCTTTTCATGCGGTACGGCATACGCAGTGTATCGATGGATGATGTGGCCCGGCACCTCTCGGTTTCAAAAAAGACATTGTACCAATACTTTGCCGATAAGGATGAGATCGTCACGATGGTGGCCGCCCACCGGATGGAGGAGGATCAGAGACAGTATGATGGCCTGCACCAATCCTCCAGGAATGCGATTGAAGAACTCGTAAAGATTTCAACCTGCCTGAAGAAGGACTTTCAGAAGATGAACCCTTCCTTGTTATTTGACTTGAAGAAATTTCATTCAAAAGCATGGTCGGTTTGGCTCAGTCACAAACAGAAATACATTCGGGAGTCGATCATTCGAAATCTCGCGCAGGGCATTGAAGAAGGATTCTTCAGGCCGGACATCAACAAGGATATTATGGCCATCATCCGGCTGGAGCTGATCCAGCTCACCTTTGATGATCAGATTTTCCCTGTTGAGAAATATAATCTCGCTGAAGTGAACATCCAGCTTTTTGAGCATTTCGTATACGGTATTCTGACGGGCAAAGGCCGCAAGGTGTACGAGAAATACAAACAACAACAATTGACTAACCCAGAAGTAATATCCCAAGCAATATGAAAAGAGTATTTGCAATATTAGTATTCAGTCTTCCGATTCTGACCATGGCTCAGGAGAAGGCGGCCAGCTCATTTACACTTGAAAAGTGTATTCAGTATGCTTTAGAAAATTCCATTCGCGCCAAAAATGCACAGTTGGATCAACAAATTGCAAACGCAAAAGTGAAAGAGACTATTGGTATTGGACTACCGCAAATTTCAGGCACATCATCGATCCAGCATAACCCTCAGCTTCCGAGATTTTTTACAACCTGGACGGGTACACCC